>NZ_JBVVQF010000006.1:78268-117050 GCF_055811815.1 Mesorhizobium sp. WSM4836 | reverse complement strand
GGGGGGGCCGCCCCCCCCCCCCCCCCCCCCCCCCCCGCCGCCGGCCGCGGCGCCCCCCCCCCCCCCCCGCCCCCACCCCCGCCGGCGGCCCCCCCCCCCCCCCCGCCCCGAGTTGCCTGAGATTGCGAGTTGCCTGAGATTCTGAATTGTTTAAGCGCCGCGCATCAGGCAGCCGGCGGCCAGCACAATGTAGGCGATGACGACAATCCACACGGCAGCCAAAGGGATAAACGCAAGAACGCCAAGCGCGGCGAGAACGCCGATGATGGCGATGACAAGGGATATGATGAAAATAAGCTGGGTAGGCGCACTGAGATTCATGTCCGGTCCCTCCTCAACATGATTCGTACAGCGGCATAGTATCAGTCGCGCGGTCACACACCAATGAGCGCTGGCAGCGGGCTTGCCGGATTTCCGGCGAGAGAATATGGCCGGTTCCACCTTTCGTCCCCGGTTTGCGCCAAGCCGATTCCGCGCTACCTTCCCGACGAATCGGAAGGGGCAGATGGCGATGGGATTGCTGGACCAGATACGCTCGATCTTCGATGGCGACCCCGGCGTGCGCAAGGTCGCGGACGATCCGGTGCTGTCGGCGGAGCTGCTGATGCTGTTCCGCATGATCCTGGCCGACGGGTCGGTCAGCGAAAGCGAAATGACCGCCTTCAGGCGTATCTGCCGGGAAGCCTTCGGCATTCCCGAAACCAGCATCGACAGCGTCATCGAATATCTCAACGAATTCGGCTACGAGACCAACGGCTCGCAGGCGATCGCCCTGTTTCGCGACCTTGACGTGGAGCGGCGCAAGCTGCTCGCCCGCCACATGGCCGAGATCGCCAAGGCCGATTCGCAACTTGCCGAAACCGAGGTGCGGCTGTTGCGCCGCACGCTCGACCTGCTCGACATTAGCCCTGTCGACGTGGTGAAGCCGCAAGGCTAAGGGAGCTGATCGGCAATCGTCTGGTGCTGATGCTCGGTGCGCGGATTGTCATCGAGCGCGCCCATGGTCGCATCTTGCTGCAGCGTGCAATGTCCCGGTGCAGGTTGGGGGCGCTAGGCAAGCCCGAATGCCAAGACCAGGAAGCCCATCGCTCCGAACCCGGCATGGATAACGATCCCCGCCCATGTGCTGCGACGCCGCTGGACAATGTAGGGCAGGAGCAACGTGATCGGCACGAGCGTCAATAGGACTTGCCAGGGGAAGGCAGCGTGGAACAGGAACCACATAATCCCGTTGACCAGCCAAGCCCGCCCCCCGAAGGCAACCTCTTGCCGCGGCAGTGCGACACCCCGCCAGACAAACTCTTCCCCAAAGATGTTCAGTGCAAAAAACGGCAGCCACGCACCGAGAATCCAGTACCGCCCAGGACCTAGCGGCTCGAAAGCCATGAACGAGGGATGAAGAGCCTTTCCTTCTTGCAGCATCCGCAGCGCGGCGCCGATACCGCCGGTCAGCACGCTGACAGCCGCCAGCCCTCCAACAGCCCAAATCCAATCGCCGCTATTCATCGGACGAAGCCACAGCCGCGCGCCCAACGACACCAGCCTTCCTTGAAGCCGCTCTCGATGCAATAGCAGGGCAGCCGTGAGAAGCAGGGAGCCAAAAAGGATGGTGCTTGCGGCCAGGAACCACATCACCACAGTCTCAGCCCCGCTAGCGGAGATAAACGCTGGGACGGCTACCCGCGTGACCAGGAACAGCAGCAGCGCACCCGCCCCGAACAGCGCAGCAGAGCCGCCGAGGCCCAGTGGAGGAGGCTCAGGCCCTTCGCGCGTTTCAGAACTGTTGGCTGTCAACAGCCGTTCTCCCGCCCTTGCGCCCAAAGAATTAGCCGTGCCACGAACCTGCTCACCCCTGTTCCTGCAGCTTTTTCGCGATCGCTCGATGCAGATCGGGAGCCGCGGCGACCAGTGCCTTGGCGGCTTCGGATTGCGGATGGTCGAGCACTTCGCTCGTCCTGCCGCGTTCGACGATCTTGCCGTCATGCATGACCATCACTTCGTCGGTGATGGCGCGGGCGACGGTCAGATCATGGGTGATGAACAGATAGGCGATGCCGAGCTTCTGGTTGAGCTCGGCGAACAGATCGAGGATCTGGGCGCGGATCGAGACGTCGAGCGCCGAGACCGGCTCGTCGGCGACGACCAGCTTCGGCCGGGTGATGATGGCGCGGGCGATCGACAGGCGCTGGCGCTGGCCGCCCGAAAACTCGTGCGGGTATTTGTCCATGTCTTTAGGTGAGAGGCCGACCTCGTGCAGCGCATGCGCCACCATCTCGCGCCGCGCGGCGGGCGCCGGCTTCTTTTCCAGCACATGCAGCGGCTCGGCGACCAGTCTTTCGATCTTCTGGCGCGGGTCGAACGAGCCATACGGATCCTGGAACACGACCTGCATGTCGCGCCGTGCCGGCTTCAGCTCCGCCTCGCTCTTGCCGGTGATGGTCTCGCCGCGGAAGCGGATCGTTCCCGATGTCGGCTCGTCCAGCGCCAGGACCATGCGGGCAAGCGTCGACTTGCCGCAACCGGAACGCCCGACCAGCGCCACCGACTGTCCGGGTGCCATCGAGAAGGAGACATCGTCGACGGCGCGGATGGCAGCCGCGCGTTTAAATAGCGATATGCGCCGCCCGGGATAGTCCCGCGTTACGTTCTCTACCTGAAGCAGCGGTTTGGCCGATCCGCTGTCATGCGTACGGGCCCGCGCGGGCACATGCATCGAGGCCTGCGCCAGCTGTCGCGTGTAGGGATGAAGCTGTTCGGACAAAGTGCGCGCCGTGTCGCCGGCCTCCATCACCTCGCCATGGCGCAGGATGGTGATGCGGTCCGCCATCTCGGTCACCACTGCGAGGTCGTGCGAGATCAGCAGCAGGCCCATGCGGTTTTCCGCAACGAGATCGCGCAGAAGGTCTAGGATCTGCGCCTGCAGCACCACATCGAGCGCCGTCGTCGGCTCGTCGGCGATCAGCAGCTTGGGTTTCAGCGCAGAGGCGATGGCGATGACGACGCGCTGCCGCTGGCCGCCGGAGAGTTCGTGCGGATAGCGCGACAGCGGGAATTGTGCTGCCGGCAAGCCGACCCGGTCCAGCATTTTTCGCGCCCGTTCCTCGGCGTCGGCGCGGCTCGCCCTGGTGTGCCAGCGAATACCCTCGGCGACCTGCTCGCCGATGGTCTTGACCGGATTGAGCGCCGTCATCGGCTCCTGGAACACCATGCCGATGTCGTCGCCGCGCAGTGCGCACATCTGGTCCTCGCTGGCGGCAAGGATGTCGATGCCGTCGAACACGATGCGTCCGCTGGCATGCGCCGCCCAGGGCAGAAGCTGCATCACCGTGAGCGCCGTCATCGACTTGCCGGAGCCGGATTCGCCGACGAGTCCCATCACTTCGCCCGGCGCGACGGAAAGCTCGATGTCTCTGAGGATGCGGGTGCTGCCGATGGTCAGCGACAGCTTCTCGATGTCGAGCAGGCTCATCGCTGCCGCCGCGCTTTCGGATCGAGAATGTCGGCAATGCCGTCGCCAAGCAGGTTCGAGCCAAGCACGGTGACGACGATCGCCATGCCCGGAAAGATCGCCATCCAGGGCGCCACCACCATGCGGGTCTGGGCGTCGAACAGCATGCGGCCCCAGCTCGGCATCGGCGGCTGGGTGCCCAGCCCAACATAGGAAAGCCCGGCTTCGGCCAGTATGCCCAGCGCGAACTGGATGGTGCCTTGCACCAGCAGCAGCGTGGCGATGTTGGGCAGCACATGTTCGATGCTGATCAGCGTTCTGCTCTTGCCGGCGGCGCGGGCGGCGAGGATGAATTCGCGCGGCCAGATCGCAAGGGCGCCGGCCCGGGCGACGCGCGCGAACACCGGGATGTTGAAGATGCCGATGGCAATGAGGGCGTTGAACGCGCCCGGCCCGAAGATGGCGGTGATCATGATTGCCGAAAGCAGCGCCGGAAAGGCGAAGACCAGGTCGTTCAGCCGCATCAGCACGTCGTCGGCGAAGCCGCCGCGCGCCGCTGCAAAGGCGCCGAGCGGCACGCCGACGCCCATGCCGATGCCGACCGCCACCAGAGCCACTGCAATCGAATTGCGGGCGCCGACCATGATCATCGACAGGATGTCGCGGCCGAAATGGTCGGTGCCGAACCAGTGCGCCAGCGATGGGGCCTGGGTCTTGTCGGAAATGACCAGCCTGGTGACATCGTAAGGCGTCCACAAGAAGGAGAGGATCGCGACCGCGGCCACCAGTGCGGTGATGACGAAGCCAGCAAGGAACGAACGGTTTTTGAACGCCTTGGCCAGGATGCCGGCAAGGTTCTGGTCGGGGATATCGATGTGCAGCGTCATTGCCTGCCTCTGAGGCGCGGATCGACCACCGCATAGGAGAGATCGACAACGAAATTGACGACGATGACGGCGGCAACCAGCAGCATGACGACGCTCTCGACCACGATCAGGTCACGCTGGTTGATCGCCTGGAACACCAGCCGGCCGAGGCCGGGCAAATAGAAGACGTTCTCGATGATGATGGTGCCGGCAAGCAGGAAGGCGAATTGCAGGCCTAGAATGGTGACCACCGGGATCATGGCGTTGCGCAGCGCATGCCGCCACAAGACAAGCCGGTAGGGCAGGCCCTTGGCGCGGGCGGTGCGGATGTAGTCCTCGTTCAGCACTTCGATCAGCGCCGAGCGGGTGACCCGGGCGAGGATCGCCGCCTGCGGCAGAGCGAGAGCGACCGCCGGCAGGAGCAGCGATTTCAGCGCCGGCCAGACGCCGGCGCCCCAGCCGGGAAAGCCGCCGCCAGGCACCAGCCGCAGCCAGACGGCGAACAGATAGATCAGCATTAGCGCAAACCAGAAATTGGGCACGGCGACGCCAAGCTGGGCGGCACCCATCGCGAACGTATCGCCGGTGCGACCGCGCCGGCTGGCGGAAAACAGTCCGACCGGAATGGCAATGATGGTGGACAGCGTCAGCGCCATCAGTGCCAGCGGCAGAGAGACGACGAGGCGCTCGCGGATTAGATCGATGACCGGCACCGAATAGGTGTAGGAACGGCCGAAATCGAGGCTCAGCAAGCCGCCGGCCCAATGCAGATAGCGCAGCACGACGGGAGCGTTGAGACCCATCTGGTTGCGCAGCAATTCGATCTGGTCGGCGCTGGCGTTCAGACCAAGCATCAGCCGCGCCGGGTCGCCGGGAATGATCTCCAGCACGGCAAAGACCACCATCGAGGCCAGAACCAGCGTGACGACGGCGATGGCGAGGCGCTTGAGGAGATAGGCGGTCATGAGGGGACCGATGCGGACGCAAAGATCGCGCTAGGGTATCGTTCTGTCGCGCACCCCTCTGTCATGCCGGACATCTCCCCCTCAAGGAGGGAGATTGGCAGTTCCAACCCCCGTAACCGCCTTGCAAGGCTGGTGGATGGCGAAAGCAGCGACGAGAGCGTAATCTCCCCCCTTGCGGGGGAGATGTCCGGCAGCACAGAGGGGGGGTGACGGAGTGCAACTTTCGCCCCTTCTGTAAGCGGCTCAATCCGTCCACTTCACCTTGGTCAGGTCGTTGGCCTGGATCGGGGCGTTTTCCCACAGGCCTTGCAGTTTGGCGTCCCAGACGCCGACCTTCGGCAGCTCGTAGAGGAAGCCGACCACGGCGTCGTCTGCCAGGACCTTCTGCGCCTCGCCGAGCAGGGTCATACGCTTGGCCTCGTCGGAGGTGAGGTTCAGCTCGTCGATGATCTTGTCGAAGGCCGGATTGTCGTAGTTGAAGTAATAGTCCTTACGCGAATAGATACCGATGTCATTGGGCTCGGTATGGGAAACGATGGTCAGGTCGTAATCCTTCTTGGTGAAGACCTGATCAAGCCACTGCGCCCATTCGACCGGGATGATCTCGAGCTCGATGCCGATTTCTCGAAGCTCGGAGGCGATGATCTCACCGCCAAGCCGCGCATAGGAGGGCGGCGGCAGCTTGAGCGTCGCCTTGAAGCCATGCTCCAGGCCGGCTTCCTTCAGTAATTCCTTGGCTTTCTCCACATTGTGCGGATAGAGGCCGGTGAGGTCGACATAGGCCTTGCTGGCGGGCGACATGTGCGAGCCGATCGGCACGCCGAGGCCGGCCGAGGCGCCGTCGATGATCGCCTTGCGATCGAGCGCAAAGGAAATCGCCTGCCTGACCTGCAGCTTGTCGAAGGGCGGCTTCTTGTTGTTGATCGACAGGATGGTTTCACCTTCGGTCGAGCCGATCACCACCTTGAAGCGCGGGTCGTCCTTGACCTGGGCGACGCTGTCGGGGTCGAAGAAAGGAAAGGCCTGGACGTCGCCGGAAAGAAGTGCCGGAACGGCGGCGGCGGCATCCGGAATGATGCGGAACTCGGCTTTGTCGAGAAATACCGGGGCGCCCCAGTAATTGTCCGACTTGACCAGCGTGATCGAAGAGCCCTTGACCCAGCCCTGGAACTTGAACGGGCCGGTGCCAACAGGCTTTTCCTTGTTGGTGTCGGCTGTCTCGGGCGCCACGATTACGGCGTCGCCCCAGCCCATATTGTAGAGGAAGGAACCTTGCGGGTTCTTCAGCGTAAGCTTCACCGTCGTGGGATCGACAACCTCGACCTTGTCGATGGCGGCGAACAGGCCCTTTTGCGCATTGACGGAACTGTCGGCGCGGGCACGGTCGAGCGAGAATTTCACGTCGTCGGCGTTGAAGTCGGTGCCGTCATGGAATTTCACGCCGGCATGCAGCTTGAAGATGTAGACCTTGCCGTCGTCGGAAATGCTCCAGCTTTCGGCGAGATCGGGCAGCACTTCGCCGTTCGGGCCGATGCGGGTCAGGCCCTCAAAGACATTGGCATAGAGCACCTCGTCGATCGCCGCCGCAGCACCCGCGGTCGGGTCGAGATGCGGGGGTTCGAGCGTAATGCCGATGACCAGGTCGGTGCGCGCGGCCATGGCCGAGGTCTCGGCGGCCAACGCCAGTGCCGCGGCGGCCAGGATGGTTTTCCACAATTTCATCGTGCAACTCCCCATATCTAAAACACGTGCTCAAACCCGGGCGGATAGAAGCGTGAATTCGCCGCCGAGTAAATTGCGTTTCGTACCGCCCGCCGACGCCGGGACGAATGTTTTTCCGCCCATGGCCGGATCATCGCGGGCCGGCGTCCCTCAGCAGCACGTCGAGGCCGATCGCCATCACCTTTGCCGAGTCCAGCATGTCGGCAACGCCGACCCATTCGTCGGGGCGGTGGGCGAGGTCGAGAATGCCCGGGCCATAGGCGATGCAGTCATAGATGTGGCCGATGCGGGCGATGTGCTTCTGGTCGTAGGTGCCGGGCGAAATCACATAATTCGGTTCGCGGTCGAATATCTCCATGATGCCTTGCGCGACCGCCTTAACCACAGGCGCATCGCGCTCGGTCATCAGCGGCAACACCTCCATCAGATCGCGTATCTCGTAATCGAACTTTTTCCGCTGCCGCTTCAGCCTTTCCAGGATATCGGTCACCTCGCTCTTGACCGTGCCGAGATCCTCTTCGAGCAGAAAGCGGCGGTCGATAGTCAGCCGGCAGGAATCGGGCACGTTGGGCGAGGGCAGGCCGGGCCGGAAATCCTCCGTCTGGCCGCCGTGGATCGAGTTGATGTTCATGGTCGAGCGTCTTGCGCCTTCGGGCACGACCGGCATGCGCGTCATCTTGCGGTCGAGCGCCGGAAACAATTCATCCTCGAAGGCCCGCAGCACGGCGCCCATATGGCGCACCGCATTGTCGCCGAGGAACGGCATCGAGCCGTGCGCGATCTCGCCCTTGGTCTCGATCTCCGCCCACCAGACGCCGCGATGGCCAAGGCAGATGCGGTCCTTATTGAGCGGCTCGGGAATGATGACGTGGTCGACCTTCGGCTTGGAGAAGTAGCCGAGCTTCGCCAGATGCGCGACGCCGCCAAAGCCCCCGGACTCCTCGTCGACCGTGCCCGAAATCTCGATAGCGCCGGGAAAATCGGGAAAGACCTCGATGAAGGTTTCAGCAGCGATGATCGACGCCGCAAGCCCGCCTTTCATGTCGCAAGCACCGCGGCCGTAGACCTTGCCATCCCTGACGATGCCGGCGAACGGATCGAGGCTCCAGCCGTCGCCGGGCTCGACCACGTCGATATGCGAATTGAAGTGCACGCAAGCACCCGGCGCCCGGCCATCGAACCGGGCGACGACGTTTACGCGTGGATAACGGTCTGTGTCGCCGGGCGTGCTTTCGGCACGGATGAATTCGATCTCAAAACCACGCTTCTTCAGCCGCGCACCGATATATTCGGCACATGGCCGATAGGCTTCGCCGGGCGGATTGATGGTCGGAAAGCGGATCAGTTCCGCAGTCAGCGCAACCAGATCATCGGCTCGGTCGTCGATCGCCTTGATGAGCCGTTCGTTCGGTTCGTTCATTCGGTCAATTGAGCAACGGACAGTGTGGTTTTGCAAGCCCGACGGCGAATTGTGCCTTGATTGCGTGTCGTTACAGCAACTATCGCGGGAAATCGTTCAAATTCGCTGCTTTGGATTGGTGAAATCGTCAGGGAGTGGGTGTTAGCTCGCCGGCTTGCCATCAAAACGCTGGAGAACAGCGCGAGGGATGGCAAACAAGGGGCATCAAAGGGGGTTTGATTGCATGAAAAACACTGTTCTCATGGCAGCGGCATTGATGGCGGTGCTGTTCGGTTCGTCATTCGAGAGCCGGGCGGCCAGTCTGGTTGCGAACATCGACATTTCCTCACAGACCATGACGGTAAGATACGGGTTTTCGTATTACCGGTGGAGCGTTTCCACCGCCCGCAAAGGCTACATCACGCCGCGCGGCAGCTATCGTCCGCAGCGGACGGCGCGGATGTGGTATTCGCGTAAATACGACATGTCGCCGATGCCCTATTCGGTGTTCTTCCGTGGCGGCTATGCCATCCACGGCACCGGCGCGATCCGGCAATTGGGGCGCCCGGCATCGCATGGCTGTGTGCGCCTCCACCCCAGCAACGCCGCCGCCTTCTATTCGATGGTACGCAAGGCCGGCTTCGGCAATACGCGGATCCTAGTGACGAATTAGGACCTGCTCCTCGACCCGAAATAAAAAACCCGCCTGGAGAGGCGGGTTGCCGGCGAATTCATCACCATAGCCAAATTAGTAGCATAGCTGCCGGCACAAAGCAAGAACAAAATACGCCTGCGCCCCAAAAAAAGATTCCGCTCAGGCGGCGGTGTTCCGCAATTTCAACGGTCGCCGCTTTTTGCGCTTGCTGATCTCCCAGCGCTTGTGGAACCACATCCACTGGCCGGGGTCTTCGCGCACCCAGCGCTCGACCACGTCGTTGAGAAGCTGGATGGTGGCGTGGACGTCGACACTGCCGCCGGCGGTGCGCGGCAAGGTGAGCCTGTCCTCGATCTCGAGCCGGAAACGGTTGTTCGGCAGGCGCACGCAGCGCGCCGGGTAGACATCGCAATCGTAGTGCCGCGCCAGGGTGGCGAGAACCCGGTTGCTCTCACAGGGGCGGCCGAAGAATGTCGTCTCGAGTCCGCCGGTGAATTTCTGGTCGACCAGCACGCCGATATTGCCGCCTTTGTCCAGAATGGCCGCAAGCGCGAACGAGGCGCCGGTCGAAGACGGCAGCAGCGAACCCATGCTCGAGCGGCGGGTCGAGAGGATGTAGTCGGCGAGGTAAGGGTTGTTGGGCGGGCGAAACAGCGCCGTGATGTTCATGCCGAAGGTCGCCGCCGCCACTGGCAGCAGCTCGAAATTGCCGAGATGGCCGGTGAAGACGATATGCGGCTTGTCCTCGCCGGCGATGCGCACGAAATGCTCCACGCCCTTGACCTCGACACGGCCCGGCTTCGTCGCAGCGGGATCGTAGTCGAACAAAGCATCGAGAAAGATATATTCGGCGGCCAGGCGGGCCATGTTGCCCCACATGTCGGAAGCGATCGCCTCGATCTCGGCATCGCTCTTTTGGGGATAGGCATTGCGCAGATTGTCGACGGCAACCTGATGGCGCGCTACCCAAGGGCCGACGCGGCGGGCAGCGCGGTCGGCGAAATTGAGCGCCCTGTCGGGCGGCAGCAGGCGTAGCGCGGAGATGATGATCATCGCGACGCGCGCGACCAGCCAGTAGTTGAACTGGCGAAGCCGCCTGCCATAGCGGAATCTCAGCTCCCTGCGGATCTTCCTGAAGGCGTTGCCGATCATTCTCAGCCGACGCGCAGGATGATCTTGCCGAAGACCTCGCGGCCTTCCATGCGCTTCAGCGCCGCATCGATGCCGTCGAAGCCGACCTCGGTGTCGATCACCGGCGCGACCAGGCCCGCCGCCATCTTCTGCATGGCGTCGGCCATGTTTTCCATGCGGCAGCCGAACGAGCCGAGCAGCTTCAGCTGCTGCTGGAACAACTGCATCAAATTGATCTGCGTCGCCACGCCGGAGGTCGAGCCGCAGGTGACCAGCCGGCCGCCGCGTTTCAGGCACAGCATCGAGGCGGCAAAGGTGTCGGCGCCGACATGCTCGAACACAACGTCGACGCCCCTCTTCTTCGTCAGTTTGCGCACGACGCCTTCGAAGCGGTCGTCGCGGTAATTGATGACGTGGTCGGCGCCGAGCGCCTTGGCCTTGTCGATCTTGTCGTTCGAGCCGACGGTGGTGATGACCGTGCAGCCCATCTTCTTGGCCAGCTGAATCGCGGCGGAGCCGATGCCGGAGCCGCCGGCATGGACCAGTATCGTCTCGCCGGGCTGCAGCCGGGCATTGTCGAACAGCATGTGCTCGACCGTGCCGAAGGTGACCGGCGCCACCGCCGCGCCGATCTCGCTCACGCCAGGCGGGGCGGGGACCAGCAGGCGCGCCGGCAGGTTGATCTTCTCCTGCGCAAAGCCGTCGAGATGGAAGCCGTGAACGCCCGAAACATGCTCGCAGAGATTGTCACGGCCTTCGCGGCAGGCGCGGCAAAGACCGCAGGTGCGGGCGCCATAGATCGACACCAATTGCCCGGGCACAGGGCTGGAAACGCCGGGGCCGACCGCCTCGACCTCGCCGGAGGCCTCGGCGCCGACGACCAGCGGCAGCTTGCGCTTGGCGAACGCCATGCCGCGCCAGCCCCAGACGTCGATATGGTTCAGCGCCACGGCCTTGATGCGCAGCGTCACCTCGCCGAGCGAAGGCGGCGACGGTGACGGCAGGTCCACCGTTTCAAGCCGGCGATCCTCGATAAGTTGCAATGCGCGCATGCCAGATCCCAGGTTGCGCAGGACCGAGAACCGTTTCGGAAAGGACCATGCGCACGACAACAGTGCTAGAGCGGAACGGTCGCTTAGACCGGTTCCCGCGCCATGACAAGGCAGGTGTTCTGGCCGCCGAAGCCGAAGGAGTTCGACAGGACCGTGCCGACCTCGGCGTTGCGCTTGGTGTTCGGCACCACGTCGAGCACGATCGCCGGGTCGGGATTGTCGTAGTTGATGGTCGGCGGAATGACGCTTTCGCGCATCGTTATCAGTGAAAATGCAGCCTCGACGGCACCGGCAGCTGATAGGGTGTGGCCAATCATCGACTTGTTCGACGAGACCGGCATTGACGAGATCCGCTCGCCGAATACCGTCGACAGCGACAAATGCTCCATCTTGTCGTTTTCGGGCGTCGAGGTGCCATGGGCGTTGACATAATCGATCCCGTCCTCGCTCAAGCCGGCATCGGCAAGAGCGGCGCGCACCGCCGCGATCGCCGGCGAACCGTCCGGCTTGGAGCGGGTGCGATGGAAGTCGTCGGCCTTTTCGCCGCAGCCGCGCAATATGCCGAGAATGGTGGCGCCGCGGGCAAGTGCTGCCTCCAGCGATTCCAGCACAAGGGCGCCCGAGCCTTCGGCGAGCACGAAGCCGTCGCGATCCTTGGAGAAGGGTTTTGAGGCTTTTTCGGGGATGTCGTTATGGGTGGAGAGCGCGGACAGAAGCGAGAAGCGGATCAGCGCTTCGGCGGTCGCCGAGCCATCGGCGCCGATCGACAGCGCCCTGTCGCATTCGCCGCGGCGGATCGCCTCGACGCCGAGCTGGATCGCCGTGGCGCCCGAAGCGCAGGCGGTCGACAGCGTGATCGGCAGGCCGCGCGTGCCGAAACGGTCGGCAAGCCGGTCGGCGATCGAACCGAACTGGGTGGTCTCGAAGATGTCGAGTTCCCTGAGACCGCGCGCCACCCGCAGCAGCCTCTCGGCGCCCGTGTCGTGCGTGTCGGAATTGTAGAGCGAAAAGCGCTCGCTCCAGTCGAGCTCGACCGGCGGCGACGCGAGGAAAAGCGGTCCGCCGAAATCGCCGGCATCGAGGCCCGCCTCCGACATCGCTTCCTGGGCGGCGGTTTCGGCAAGCTCATAGGTGAGGGGACTGGCGCCCTTGGAACTCGATGGCAGGAAATCGACCATGCCGGAGATGCGGGTGTTGAGGTGATCGACCGGGAAGCGGGTGATCGGATGGATGCCGGATTTGCCTGATGTCAGTGCAGCCCAATTGTCGGCTTTGCCGACACCGAGCGACGTCACCACGCCGATGCCCGTGACAGCGACGATCGGCCTGCCCATGTGGTCGTTCAGATTGGCCATTTGTTGTCCAAAAACCTGTTTCTCTTGGAGCATCGAATCGCCCGAAAACCGAGTTATACTTTTCGGTCCGATGCTCTAGGCGGCTTTGATCAGCGCCAAGCCCTCGAATTGGTGATAGCCGATCGCCGTTGCAAGGACTGTCTTCGGGACGCCGGCAAACGGTTTTTCGACTGTGGCGTCGAAGACAGGATAGGCGGCCTTGCGGTCGACAGCCAGTGCCGCCAGCGCAACGGCAAAGGGGAACTGCGCCTCCTTCATGTGGCCGGTCAGCGTCGAAAAGCCGCGTGCGGCGATCGCCGGATTGGCGTCGAGCGCCGATTTCTCGGCGGCGGTCGCGGCATGGGCGCCCGAAGCGCCGGAGATCGCCAGCAACTCGCCGTCGGGCAATGCGGCTTGCTTCAGCAGCTCGGCGATCTCACCGTCGAGTTCGCCCCGCCGGCGCCTGGCGCGGCCGGACAGGACCGGGCCGAGTTCCGCATAGATCTTCCGGCCACGGCTTTCTGCGTGCTCACGCTGCTCCAGGACGAGAAACGCGCCGCCGGATCCGGTCACCACGCCGCCGCCTTCGCAACCTTGCCTCTGCCAGACCGGCCGCCACGGACCGCGATGCAGGTAGCCGGCCAGTTCATAGCCGAGCAGCATGTCGGAATGTTCGGTCTGGAAAGCGCCGCCGACCAGTATATGCGTCGACTGGCCGGAGCGGATGCGCGCGGCCGCGGTCTCGACAGCGGCGACGCCCGCACCTTCCTCGCCCATGAAGGTGCGCGACGATCCCGTCACCTTGTGGACGATCGAGATGTTGCCGGCGAGCAGGTTGGAGAGCTGCGCCAGAAACAGCGTCGGGCGCAATTCCGTGGTCAGCTTCTCGTTGAGCAGTACGTCGCGATCGTTGCGGCTTTCCGATGCCGCAAGAATGGCCGCGTCGACCGCCTCGTCGCGCTCGCCGCCGCCGGCGGCCACCACCATGTCCATTGTCGCGCAGAGTTCGTCACTGCCCTTGATGCCGGCATCGTCGAGCGCAAGGCCGGCCACATAGGTCCCAAGCCTCTGCCAGGTTTCCATCTGCCGCTGATCGCCACGCTTGGCGATCTGCAGGTTCCAGTCGATCTCCGGCAGCGGGTGGACCGTATAGGGCGAGAAGCGCGAAGGCTCCAGAACCGGTTCAAGGCGCGGCTGGACGAGCTTTTGCCAATGCGCATCCGGACCCTCGCCTAGCGACGAGACAAGGCCAATGCCTGATATGACGACGTCGTGGGGGTTCATGGGCGGCTGTTGTGGGGTCGGGCGCGTCAAGCGCTGTGCTCAGGTGGCGTTCTTGGCGGCAACGAGCGCGTCGATCTTGGCGCACAGGTTCTTCATGACGAAATAGTCGTCGGTCGAGGCCTTGCCGTCATTGACCTCCTGCGTCCACTTTTCCAGCGGCACCTTGATGCCGAATTCCTTGTCGATGGCAAAGACGATGTCGAGGAAGTCGAGGCTGTCGATGCCGAGATCGTCGATGGTGTGGCTTTCGGGCGTGATCGTCTCGATATCGATCTCGCTGGTGTCGGCGATGATCTTGGCGACTTTGTCGAACGTAGTGGACAAGGGCTTTTCCTTCGATTGCGGGCGGAATCTGTCCGCATGTGTTTGGCGCTGTCTAATCGGTTTTTCCGGGCAGGAAAAGGCCTGATACGCCGGGCGCAGATGGGCTGGCTGCCCAGGCAGAGCAAGATGAGACCGGAATCCAGCCACGACTTCTCGTAGCAGTGGCATTTCGGCAACAGCTATCTCGCTCGACGTGAGGAGCGACGACGCCTCAGAACGTGACGCGGCCGAGCACGCGCAGGCCGTCGCCCTGCGGCTCGACGACCACGGCTTCGCCTTCGCGCGGCGAGATGCCGGTCAATTTCTTGATGTTTTCGAGATGTGTGACCATGACCAGATTGTCGGAGCCGGAATAGCCGCGGATCTCGGCCAGGATCGCAGCGATCTGGGCGGCCTTCTCCTTTTCGTCGGTCTTCAGCAGGTCAAGCGGTGCGAACGGCTCCGGCTCGCTTTCGAAAGCGATGCGGGCGGTCTCGAGGCAGCGGCAATAGCGGCTGGACAGCACGCGCTCGACCGGTGCCGCGCGGGCGCCAAACAGCGCGCCGATCTTGCGCGCCTGTTGCTTGCCGCGCTCCGAGAGATTGACCTGGGTCGCGCATTTGGCGAGGTCGAAATTGGCTGCATCGGTGGTGCCGGTGACCATGGCATGGCGCAGCAGGACTACATGTCCGCCGTCGCGCAGCAGCGCCCAGCCGGCTTCCGTCGCATGGGCTGTGGCGGAAACGGCAAGCAACAGCAGCGCCAGCACAAATCGAAGCATCAGACATCCTTTTCGGGTGACCGGCATATAGGGACGGCAAAGCCGGCTGAAAGACAAGCCGGGTGCAACCTTGAGCCGAGGCCGGCCTGCGCCAGCGCCAAGCGAGGCCGGTCCGGCTTCCCGTCTGAATAGGTACTGGTTCCGGCAAAGCTTATTCGCTACGCCGACACCCCCAAGCTGCATAGCGCTGCCAAGGCACCATGACCAAATGGCGATTAGCGAATTGCTTGGGCAGGTACATTCGTGAGGGAAGGGCGATTGCGCCGCGATCAGGGCTCGCCTATCACGGGAAAAATGTCTCCGCTTACCGAAACCGTCCTCTTCGTCTTCAGTCTCGTCGGGCTCGGCTATCTTGCCGGGTTCACCGGCTATCTGAAGCCGGCGAGCGGCGAGGGCGTATCCGAATTCGCCATCAACGTGGCAATGCCACTGTTGCTGTTCCAGACCATGATAAAGGCCGATTTCCACGGCGTTGCGCCGTGGTCGCTATGGGGCGCCTATTTCGCGGCGGTCGCGCTCACCTGGGCCGCCGGCCATCTGGTCATTACGCGCGTCTTCGGGCGGGACGCTCGCGCCGGCGTTGTCGGCGGTGTGTCGTCGTCCTTCTCCAACGTCGTCCTGCTCGGCGCGCCCTTCATCATCGGCGTGTTCGGGCCGGCCGGGTTCGAAGTGCTTTCCCTGCTCGTTTCCATTCACCTGCCGGTGATGATGATGGCCTCGATCCTCCTGTTCGAGATGTTCGGCCGCGGCGGCAGCGAACCCGTGCATCCGCTCCGCGTCGTCAGGAGCTTTCTCAGGAGGGTGTTTCTCAATCCGCTGATCATCGGCATACTGGCCGGGCTCGCGTGGCGCGTCACCGGCGCGCCGCTGCCGGCGCTTGCGACGCGGCTGAGCGACGCGCTGGCCGGCACGGCCGCCCCGGTGGCACTGTTTGCCATGGGGCTCAGCCTGCGCCGTTTCGGCATTTCCGGCAATGTAAGGCCGGCGCTGGCGCTGTCGGCGCTGAAACTGTTCCTGATGCCGGCGCTGGTTCTCGGCCTGGTCTGGCTGATCGGCCTGCCGCCATTGACGGCCAAGGTAGCGGTCATGGTTGCGGCGTTGCCGTCCGGGATCAATTCCTATCTCATCGCCGTGCAGTTCAACACCGGCCAGGCGCTGGCGTCGAACCAGATGACCATTGCCACCGCCTGCGCGGTCGTGACCACTGCGTTTTGGCTGACCGTGGTCGTCCATGTTTTTGGATAAGAGCCCGGCCGCATCGCTCTCGCTTTGGCTGGCCTAAACCCTATATGCCATCTTGTGATTGCTTGCGGGGCTTGCCCTGGGCTAAGAGCAGTGGCTCTAGCGATGCTATCGCGCACGTCCATTCACGAAATCAGCGACCGGCCCGCCAGGTGCCGAACGGAGGCGAGATCATGCTTCAGAAAACCAGCCATTTCATGCGGCAGGCCAATCTCATCAATGGCGAATGGGTGCAGGCCGATTCAGGCCAGACGGTCGACGTCAACAATCCTGCCACCGGCCTCAAGATCGGCACCGTGCCGAAGTCGGGCAAGGCCGAGACCCGCCGCGCCATCGAAGCCGCCGACACTGCCTTCAAGACATGGCGCAAGACCACCGCGCTCGAACGCTCGAAGCTGTTGCGCAAGCTGCACGACGCAATGATGGACAATCAGGACGTGCTAGCCGAACTGCTGACTATCGAGCAGGGCAAGTCGCTGTTCGAATCGAAGGGCGAGATCGGCTCGGCCGCGTCCTACATATTGTGGTTCGCCGAAGAAGGCCGCCGCACCTATGGCGACGTCGTTCCGTCACCCTGGGCGGACCGCCGCATCCTGGTGACCAAAGAGCCGGTCGGCGTCATCGCCGCCATCACGCCATGGAATTTTCCATCCTCGATGCTGGCCCGCAAGCTCGGTCCGGCGCTTGCCGCCGGCTGTACCGCCGTGGTCAAACCGGCGTCGCAGACGCCTTATTCGGGCCTTGCCTGGGGCGCGCTCGCCGAAGAAGTCGGCTTCCCGAAAGGCGTCATCAACATCCTGACCGGTGCCGCCGGTGAGATCGGCGACGAGATCTGTGCCAACCCGTTGGTCAAGAAGATCACCTTCACCGGCTCCACCGAGGTCGGCAAGATCCTGATCCAGAAGTCGTCGGTCACCGTCAAGAAAGTGTCGATGGAGCTTGGCGGCAATGCGCCGTTCATCGTCTTCGACGACGCTGATATCGACCGCGCCGTCGCTGGCGCCATCACCGCCAAGTACCGCAATTCCGGCCAGACCTGCGTCTGCACCAACCGCTTCCTGGTACAGGCCGGCATCTATGACCAGTTCGTCGAAAAGCTGGCTGCTGCCAGCAACGGGCTGAAGGTCGGTTCCGGCCTCGAAGACGGCGTCCAGCAGGGACCGCTGATCGACGAGAAGGCGGTGGAAAAGGTCGAGGAGCTGATTGCCGACGCTACCGCCAAGGGCGGTAAGGTCGTCGCCGGCGGCAAGCGCCACGCGCTCGGCGGCTCGTTCTTCCAGCCGACCGTGATCGCCGAGGCGACACCGAAGATGCGCTTCATGAAGGAAGAAATCTTTGGCCCGGTGGCGCCGGTATTCAAGTTCGAGACCGAGGAAGAGGCCGTGGCACTCGCCAACGACACCGAGTTCGGCCTGGCCTGCTATTTCTAC
Source organism: Mesorhizobium sp. WSM4836 (assembly GCF_055811815.1). Taxonomy (NCBI): domain Bacteria; kingdom Pseudomonadati; phylum Pseudomonadota; class Alphaproteobacteria; order Hyphomicrobiales; family Phyllobacteriaceae; genus Mesorhizobium; species Mesorhizobium sp. WSM4836. The sequence continues at coordinate 99,438 of NZ_JBVVQF010000006.1, read as the reverse complement.
ACCGGCGATCTCGGCCGCGCCTTCCGGGTCATGGAAGGGCTCAAATACGGCATGGTCGGCGTCAATGAAGGGCTCATCACCACGCCTGAGGCGCCGTTCGGCGGCGTCAAGGAATCGGGTCTCGGCAAGGAAGGCGGCCATCAGGGCATCGAGGATTATCTCGACACCAAATATGTCTGCATCGGCGGACTTGGTCTCTAGAAGCCTCATGCGGTAATACCGAAAAAGACCCTGAGCCGCTTCGGAAAAGGCCAGGCTGGCGTCGAGCAACGAACTTGCGGGCATGGCGATGAAGGACGGCGAGGTTTTCGGCACGACGCAGGCGGGCGAGGAAGTCCGCCGCTTCACCATCCGTGGCGGCGGCCTTACCGCCAACATCATCGGGCTGGGTGCGATCATCCAGGATCTGCAGCTGGCCGGGCACGAGGCGCCATTGGTGCTTGGCTATGACCGTTTCGAGCATTATGAGACGGATACCGCCTTCTTCGGCACTGTCGTCGGGCGCTACGCCAACCGTATCCGCGACGGCCGCTTCACGCTTGCCGGCAAACGCTACCAGACCGACCGCAATTTCCTCGAAAAACATACGCTGCATGGCGGTTCGCAAGGTTTTTCGCGCCGGGCCTGGGCGGTTTCGCTGCATGGCAGGGATTTTGTCACGCTGACATTGCACGACCCCGACGGCACGATGGGCTTTCCCGGCGCGCTCGACGTGACCTGCACCTACCGGCTGAAGATCCCCGGCACGCTCAGCGTCGAGCTGACCGCGACCTGCGAGGAGCCGACGCTCTGCAACCTCACCCAGCATTCCTATTTCAACCTGGATGACGGCGGTGTCGGCGACATTCTCGACCACCGGCTGATGCTGAATGCCGGCGCCTATCTTCCTGTCGATGCGGATCTGATCCCGACAGGCACGGTCAAGCCGGTCGACGGCACACCTTTCGACTTTCGCCAGGCGCGGCCGCTGCGCATGGAGACCGAGGGCGAGCAGCTCCCCTACGACCAGAATTTCTGCCTTGCGTCGACGCGCGGTCCGCTGAAGCAGGCGTCGTGGGCGCAAGGCGCGAATTCCGGCGTCGAGATGGAGCTCTGGACCACCGAGCCGGGCGTCCAGCTCTATACCGGCCAGTATCTGGCGCCGTCCTCGCCTGGATTGGGCGGGCGCCAGTACAAGGCGTTTTCAGGCTTCTGCCTGGAGCCGCAAATCTGGCCGGATGCGCCCAACCGGCCCTATTTCCCGCAAGCCACGCTGTGGCCGGGCCAGATCTACCACCATGTGACGGAATACCGGTTCAGACTGCCTTGAGGGCGGGCATGACCGGGAGGACATGGCCTTCTCAGGACACCGCTTTGGCACGACCAGCCTGGATCAGCGCCTTTGCCGCAGCTGCCCCCGCTGCGAGGACCCGATCCGACAATTCCGTCCCTTCCAACGCGCGGGCGAGTTGAAGCGCGCCGATGAGCGTTGCAAATATGCCCAGCGCGACGCCCTCGGCATCCTCGGTCGGCGGCAGAGCGTCGGCTATCTGACGCACCAGGGATTTGGCACGCTCGGCATAGAGGGCTCGCGTCTCAGGCGGCTGGCGTGCAATTTCGGGCAGCAGCGCGGCCGAAGCGCAGCCCTGTCCTGGGTTATCCCGGTGCTCGGCCGATAGATACGTCTCTATCGCCATTTCCGGGCCGCCGGCGGCCAACGCTTCCTGCACTTGATGCGACTGAACGTCCAAGGCCGCGACCACGCTTTCGCGGACGAGCTCCGCCTTGGACTGGAAGTGCGGATAAAAGGCGCCGTTCGTCAGCCCGGCATCGCTCATGATGGTTGCCAGCCCGGACGCCGCGATGCCCTCAGATCGAAAACGTTCGGCGGCGACCTCCATGATTCGGCTGCGTGACGCGTCTTTTCGGCCCTTTTCGTAGCGCATGGTGTTTCTTTCCTGTCCTGCGATTGCATTATGCTCATAATCTGATATTACGATCATAATTCAATTCATGGAAACAAGCTAGACCTCTCGAACCTGGAACATCAAAAATGAATGGGAATTCTGAAAAAACCGCAATCGTGACCGGAGCCTCCTCGGGCATCGGCCGCGCCAGCGCCGAGGCTTTGGCGCGGGCCGGGTTCACTGTTTTTGGGACAAGTCGCAAGACCAGTAATGGCCCGGAAGGGGTGACCATGCTGGCATGTGACGTGACCGATGATGCGGCCGTCAATGCGCTCGTTGCCACTGTGCTCGCGCAGACCGGCCGGATCGACCTCCTGGTCAACAACGCCGGTGTCGGTCTGCTAGGAGGCGCCGAGGAGTCCTCTGTCGCACAGGTACAAGCTCTGTTCGACGTCAATCTGTTCGGCGTCATGCGGATGACCAATGCGGTGTTGCCGTCGATGCGGCGGCGCGGCGAAGGGCGCATCATCAATATCGGCTCGATTCTGGGACTGGTACCCGCGCCATACTCAGCTCATTACTCGGCGGTCAAGCACGCGCTCGAAGGCTATTCGGAATCGCTCGACCACGAGGTGCGCGCCTTCAACGTCCGAGTTTCCGTCATCGAGCCGGCATTCGTCCGCACCGTATTCGACCAGAACGGCATCGAGCCGGATTCGCTGTTGAAGGAATACGATCGGGCTCGAGCCGGGCTCAAGGCGCTGCTGGGCGATGTGATGCCCAAGGCCGATCGGCCGGAAGTGGTGGCGGATGTGGTTGTCAAGGCAGCGACCGATGCCCGTCCGCGACGGCGCTACACCGCTGGTAAGGCAGCGCGTCAGGTTAGCCTGCTGCGCCGCTTTGCCCCCACGGGGATTTTCGACAAGAGCCTGCGCAAGCAGTTCCGGCTGCCGGTCTGAACAGGCGGAGGATTTCACGCACATGCGACTAGCAACTACGACACATTTGGCCAGGCCCTACGAAACGGAGGCGCCAAGCATGACCCATACATCCAATCGGTCGCCGCGTTCACCGGCGTTGTTCCAGGACGCGCCAACGCTCTCGATCGATGTCGGCGGCACAGCATTTGCTTACAGGGAACTCGGGCCCAGGACGGGCGTGCCGGTCATCCTGCTCAACCATCTGTCTGCTCAGTTGGACAATTTTGATCCGCGCATCGTCGATGGCCTCGCTGCGACCCGGCGGGTGATTGCCTTCGACAATCGCGGGGTCGGCGCTTCGGGAGGCAAAACTCCGTCGACCATTTCCAGCACGGCGCGGGATGCAATCGCCTTTATCCGGGCGCTGGGGTTCGAAGAAGTCGATCTCTTCGGCTTTTCACTCGGCGGCTTCGTGGCGCAAGAGATCGTGCTGACCGAGCCTAAGCTTGTGCTCAAACTCATCCTGGCTGGCACGGGGCCGGCCGGTGGGCAAGGCATCGAGAAGGTGACGCCGCTGACGATCGTGGACATGATCAAGAGCGCGCTGACTTTGCGGGATCCGAAATACTATCTCTTCTTCACAAGGACGCCGAATGGGCGCCGCGCCGCGAAAGCATTTTTGAGACGGCTGAAAGAACGCCGGACCAACCGGGACAAAGCGGTATCGCTGAGCGCCTTCGGCGCACAACTCAAGGCGATCAAGGCCTACGGACTGCAGGCGCCGCAAGATTTGAGCACCATCCGTATTCCTGTTTTGGTTGCGAATGGCGACCAGGACAGGATGGTGCCGAGCAGCAACACCTACGACCTCGCCGGGCGTATCCCTGGGGCGCATCTGGTCATCTATCCGGATGCCGGGCATGGCGGGGTATTTCAGAACTACGCCGATTTCGTCCCGAAATCCCTGTCCTTCCTCGAGGCTGAGGCCTTGCCGCAGGGCGGCTATGCAGCTGAAAACGTTCGGCTTGTTTCGTCGCGGAACAGCAACAGACATTCTTAGAAAGTAACTGCCATGAAGGCATTCGTTGTCGATGAGTATAATAAAAAAGGCACCCTGAGGCTGGCCGAAATGCCGGAGCCGGAGCTCCAGGACTGCGATGTCCTGGTCGAGGTCCATGCCGCAGGGGTGAACCTGCTCGATTCCAAGGTCAGAACCGGAGAATTCAAACTCATCTTGCCCTATCGCCGGCCGTTCATCCTGGGCCACGACGTGGCTGGGAAGGTTGTCCGCGTGGGATCGAAAGTCCGCAAGTTCAAAGCCGGCGACGAAGTCTATGCGCGGCCGCGGGATGGCCGGATTGGGACATTCGCCGAATTCATTGCCGTGAATGAGGCCGACGTTGCCTTGAAGCCTGCGAATCTCACCATGGAAGAGGCGGCGTCGATTCCCCTGGTCGGGCTGACCGCGTGGCAGACGCTCATCGAACGGGCAAACCTAAAGAAGGGACAGAAGGTCTTCATTCAGGCTGGCTCCGGCGGCGTGGGAACATTCGCCATCCAACTGGCAAAGCACCTGGGCGCGACCGTTGCGACAACCGCGAGCGCGGCGAGTGCCGATCTGGTGAAAGGTCTCGGCGCCGACGTCGTCGTCGACTACAGGAAAGACGACTTCGAGAAAGTTCTGTCGGGCTACGACGTCGTCTTGAACAGCCAGGACGCCAAGACACTCGAAAAATCCCTGAGCGTGCTGAAACCGGGTGGCAAGCTCATCTCCATCTCCGGTCCGCCGGATCCCGAATTTGCCAGGGAAAAGGGGCTGAATTTGATGCTGAGGCTGGTGCTGCGACTACTCAGCCGCGGAATTCGGGCCAAAGCCAAGCGCCGTGGTGTGCAGTTTTCGTTTCTTTTCATGTGGGCGCAGGGCGATCAGCTGAGCAAAATCACCTCTCTCATCGAATCCGGTGCGATCCGCCCGATTGTGGATCGGATCTTTCCATTCGAAGCTACCAATGACGCCCTGGCCTATGTCGAAACAGGACGCGCCAAGGGCAAGGTCGTCATCAAGGTCAGATAGCAGTTCCCTCGAACGCTGCCCTCAGCGTCTCGAACGGCGCCAGCGCGCCGCGCACCTGCACGACGGCAGCGGCGACATGATGGGCGCGGTGCACGGCTTCTGCCGGGGCATGGCCGGCAAGGCGAGCGGCGAGATAGGCGCCGTTGAAGGAGTCGCCCGCGCCGGTGGTGTCGACAGGGTTGGCGACATGCACCGCCGGCACCAATTGCAAGGTTCCGTGTTGCGCGATCAGCGCCGGTTCCTCGCCGTTCTTGACGACGACCTCGCCGACCAGCTTTCGCAGCCTTTCGGCGCTTTCCTGCGGTGTCGTATCACCAAACAGCATCTGCTCGTCGGGAAAGGTGGGCAGCGCGATGTCGGCGACGGCGAGTGCCTCAAGCATCGCGGCCTGCGCTTCCTCGCGCCGGCACCACAGCCGCGGCCGGTAATTGGGATCGAAGGCAATCAGCGAGCCGGCGCCGCGCGCCTTGGCCACGGCCGTCAGCAGTACCTTGCGTGCGTCGTCGTCGAGGATTGCCAAAGTGATGCCGGAAAAATAGACAAGCGCCTGGTTTTCAAGGCTCTTCTGCAAGGCGGCCCGGTCCGAAGCCAACTGCCTTGCCGCCGCATCGGCCCGCCAATAGGTGAAAGAACGTTCGGCACCGGTCAGCGTGATCGCATAGAGGCCGGGGCGGGCGCCCGGTATCACCGGGCTGGCGCCGACGCCGATGCCGTTTTCAGCCAGGAACTTGATTTGGTCGCGCGAGAACGGATCGTCGCCGAAGGCCGACACATAGGTCGCCGGCCGCTTGCCGCTCAAGGCATGCAGCGCCCACAAAGTGTTGAACGTGTCGCCGGCAAAGCCCATGCGCCAGTTCGGCCCGGCATGGCCCGAAAGCTCGAGCATGCACTCGCCGATCGAAGCGATGCCGTTTCCTGCCATGAAGCACTCCTCCATCCTGCAATTGGGGTGCTGTAGCTTTTTGCGGCCGGCAGCGCCATGCTTGGCGACGGCGGATTCTTGCGCTTGGCGCGATTTCCCACAGGGGCGTGGGACGCGATCTGCCCAGCGAAACGTTATCCGCAGAACAGGAATGGGTTTGGTATCGTTATGGCGTTATCTTCTCGCAGGCCTCGGCCTGGCTGCCTTGCTCGCCGGCGTGCTGGCAATCGTCTATCTGACGGCGCCGCATGCGCCGCAACCAAGCTCGGACGTAGGCCGTTCCAAGACGACGGCGAACAAGCTGTTCGTGGCGGCTTTCGAGCCCGAGAAGGGCGTCATCCGGCAGGGCGAGCTGGAATCCTGGATGCTGACGCTGAAAACCGTCGAGGGTGCGCCGGTGGAAGGTGCTGCGATAACGATTTCCGGCGGCATGCCGCAGCACAAGCATGGTCTGCCGACCAGCCCGCAGGCGACCGATTACCTCGGCGAGGGCCGCTATCGCATCGACGGCGTGAAATTCACGATGAGCGGGTGGTGGCAATTGCATTTTGCCATTTCCGCCGCGGCCGGTTCGGACACTGTCGTCTTCAACGTGGTGCTGTGAGCCATAGATGAGCCGGTTTTCCAGTCTTCTCGCGTTGGTGATGATGGCCGTGCTCGCCGGCTGCGGCAGACCGGAGTTTTCCGACGCCGAGAAGCAGACCATCGCCTCATTGGCGCTGTCCAGGCTGCCTCCGCTGAAGCCCGATACTACTAACCGCTTCGCCGACGTACCGGCCGCCGCTGCACTCGGCTCGACGCTGTTCTTCGACACTGGGATGAGCGGCGACGGCACGGTATCGTGCTCGACCTGCCACAAGATCGACCGCCAATTCCAGGACGACCTGCCGCAAGCGGTCGGCGTCGGCCGCACCAACCGGCGCACCATGCCGCTGGCCGGCGTCGCGCATGATCCCTGGTTCTTCTGGGATGGGCGGCGCGACAGCCTGTGGGCGCAGGCGCTGACGCCGCTCGAAAATCCGTTGGAGCAGGCCGGCAACCGCGCCGCCTTCGCGCATTACATCGAGGTCCGCTTCGGCGAGCGCTACGAGCGCATCTTCGGGCCGCTGCCGGACTTTTCGGGCGTGCCGGCCAATGCCAGCCCGCTCGGCACCGACGCCGAGAAGGCGGCCTGGAACGCCATGCCCGCCAGCCAAGCCGAGGACGTGAACCGCGTCTTTGCCAATATCGGCAAGGCGATCGCCGCCTTCGAGCGCTCGATCGCGCCGCCGCAGACACGCTTTGACCGTTTTGCCTTCGACCTGGCGGCGGGCGCCGAGCCGAAAGGCGACGCCGCCTTTTCGCCGGAGGAAATCCTCGGCCTGAAGCTGTTCATCGGCAAGGCCAATTGCGTGACCTGCCACAATGGCCCGCGTTTTACCGACGGCAGCTTCCACGACACCGGCGTGCCGCCGGTCGTGGGCCTGCCGCCGGATCGCGGCCGCGTCGACGCGGTACGCCAAGTCGAGGCCGATCCGTTCAACTGTTTCGGCGCCTTTCGCGACGGCGATGCCAGCGCCTGCCGCGAGTTGCGCTTCATGGTCAAGGCCGGGCCGGAACTCGTCCGCGCCTACAAGACGCCGTCGCTGCGCGGTGCCGCCACCCGGCCACCCTACATGCACGCCGGGCAGTTTTCGTCGCTGGACGAGGTGGTGGCGCATTATTCCAGGGCGCCGGCAAGTGTCGAAGGCATATCCGAGATCCACCCGCTGCAGCTTTCGGATCGCGAACGCGCGGCGCTGGTGGCGTTTTTGAAGACGCTGGCGGAGTGAGGGACTTAGAAAGCCCGTCGGTAGCGATCCTTCGCGCCCCCCCTCTGTCCTGCCGGCGTCTCCTACCGATCCTTCACGGTCTCCATCGCGACAAACGTCGAGGTCTGGGCAACGTGCGGCAGGGCAGAGATGCGCTCGCCGAGCACGCGGCGGTAGGCGGCGATATCGGTGGTGCGGACCTTCAGCAGATAGTCGAAGCTCGACGCCATCATGTGACACTGCTCGATCTCCGGCACCGCCTGCACGGCGCGGTTGAAGGCGTCGAGCGCGGCTGAGCGGGTGTCGGAAAGTTTCACCTGGACGAAGGCGACATGGCCTTCGCCCATGCGTTCACGGTCGATGATCGCCTGGTAGCCCCTGATGAAGCCGTCCTTCTCCAGCCGTTTGACCCGGGCCTGCACCGGCGTCTTCGACAGGCCGACTTTCGCCGCCAGTTCCGACATGGAAAGCCGGCCATTGCTGCCCAGAGCCGATAGGATGTTCCTGTCGATCCGGTCCAATTGGTCTTCTGTCACTGGATCCCTGGTCGAATTGGAAGTTATCACTCCTAACGATAGATCAACCGACCTGTCCTGTCGATTTCTTTGGACCGACTGGAGTCCCTACTTATGTTAGCTTGCGCCATTCGGTCCGGTGACCGCCGGCCCGCTCCCTTATGCTCGCACTACAGGACCGCCATGCCAGCGCTCGACACCATCCGCCAGCAGATCCGTGCCAATTATTTGCCCGACGAAGACCAGGCGGTGAAGCGGCTGGCCGAGGCGGCCGGGCTGTCCGCGCAAGACCGCAAGGCCATTTCGGCCCGTGCCGCCGATCTGGTGCGCGCGGTGCGCGGCTCGTCCGATCCGCGGCTGATGGAGGTCTTCCTGTCCGCCTATGGCCTTTCGACCAAGGAGGGCGTGGCGCTGATGTGCCTGGCCGAGGCGCTGCTGCGGGTGCCCGACACCGAGACGATGGACGACCTCATCGCCGACAAGATCGCGCCGCACGACTGGTCGGCGCATTCGGGCGGCTCGAGCTCGATCTTCATCAATGCGTCGACCTGGGCACTGATGCTGACCGGCCGCGTGCTCGACGAAGGCGAGGGCGGCATCGAAGGCACGCTGCGCGCCATGGTGCGCCGGCTAGGCGAGCCGGTCATCCGCAAGGCGGTTGCGGCGGCCATGCGCGAGATGGGCGAGCAGTTCGTGCTCGGCCGCACCATTGCCGAGGCGGTCAGGCGCGGCCGGCCGATGACGCAGAAGGGCTATCTCTATTCCTTCGACATGCTGGGCGAAGCGGCCCGCACCGAGGCCGACGCGCTGCGCTACCTCAAAGCCTATGCCGACGCCATCTCCTCGCTCGATGCCGGCGCCAACGGCCCCGACATCCGCCAGAATCACGGCATTTCGGTAAAACTGTCGGCGCTGCATCCGCGCTATGAAGTGACGCAGAAGGAAAAGATGCTGCCCGTCATGGCCGAGCGGCTATTGTCGCTGGCGCTGGCGGCGCGCCATTCGCGCATGGGCCTCAACATCGACGCCGAGGAAGCCGACCGTCTCGAGCTGTCGCTCGACGTCATCGAGCGGGTGCTGGCCGAGCCGGAGCTTGCCGGCTGGAACGGTTTTGGCGTCGTCGTGCAGGCCTATGGCCCGCGCGCCGCCTTCGTCATCGACTGGCTCTACGCGCTGGCGAGGAAATACGACCGCAGCATCATGGTGCGGCTGGTCAAGGGCGCCTATTGGGACACCGAAATCAAGCGGGCGCAGACGCTCGGGCTCGACGGCTATCCGGTTTTTACCCGCAAGGCCAACACCGACGTCTCTTACCTGGCCTGCGCGAAGAAGCTGTTGGCAATGACCGATCGCATCTATCCGCAATTCGCCACCCACAACGCCCACACCGTCGCCGCCATCCTGTCGATGACGACGGAGCGCGATACATTCGAGTTCCAGCGGCTGCATGGCATGGGCGAAGCGCTGCATGAGACGGTGCGGCGGGCCGAAGGCACGCGCTGCCGCATCTATGCGCCGGTCGGCGCGCATTCCGACCTGCTCGCTTACCTGGTCCGCCGGCTGCTGGAGAACGGCGCCAACTCCTCCTTTGTCCACCAGCTCACCGACGAGGAGGTCGAGCCCGAGGACATCGCCCGCGACCCGCTCGAAACGGTGGAGAAACAAGGCCCCGCCGCCAATCCGGCGATCGTGCCGCCGTCGGCGATTTTTGGCCCCGGCCGGCGCAATTCCAAGGGTTTCGACATCACCGACACGCTGACGCTGGCGGCGATCGACAAGGCCAGGGCCGAGTTCGCCGGGCCGGAGCGCTGGCACGCCAAGCCGGTCAGCCGCGCTGCCGGCTATGGCAAGCAGCGTCCGGTCGTCAATCCGGCAAAACCTTCGGAAGTGGTCGGCACGGTCAGCGAGGCCGGCGCCAAGCAGGTCGAGACCGCCGTGCGCATCGCCGTCGAGGCACAACCGGCATGGGCAAGACGCCCGGTCGCCGAGCGCGCCGCCATCCTCGACCGGGCGGCCGATCTCTACGAGGCGAACGCCGTCGAGTTCTTTGCGCTCGCCGCCCGCGAGGCCGGCAAGTCATTGGCCGACGGCGTTGCCGAGGTCCGCGAGGCGGTCGATTTCCTGCGCTACTATGCGGCCGAGGCCGCCAATGCCGAGGCGGGCACCGAGGCGCGCGGCGCGATCGCCTGCATCTCGCCGTGGAATTTTCCGCTGGCCATCTTCACCGGGCAGATCGCGGCGGCACTCGTCACCGGCAATTCGGTGATCGCCAAGCCTGCCGAGCAGACGCCGCTGATCGCCTTCCGCGCTGTCCAGCTACTGCGCGAGGCCGGCGTGCCGGAGGACGTCATCCAGCTTCTGCCCGGCGCCGGCCCCTCGGTCGGCGGCCCGCTGACCGCCGACCCTCGCATTGCCGGCGTCTGCTTCACCGGCTCGACCGAGGTCGCCAAGCTGATCGAAAAGCAACTCGCCGAGACCGCAGCGCCCGACGCCATGCTGATCGCCGAAACCGGCGGCCTTAACGCCATGATCGTCGATTCCACAGCACTTCCCGAACAGGCGGTGCGCGACGTCCTGGCCTCCGCCTTCCAGAGCGCCGGCCAGCGCTGCTCGGCGCTGCGCATTCTCTACGTGCAGAAGGACGTCGAGAAGAAGATGCTGGAGATGCTGAAGGGCGCGATGGAAGCGCTCAGCCTCGGCGACCCCTGGCGGATCGCGACCGACGTCGGCCCGGTCATCGACGACGAGGCTCAAGCGTCGATCCGCGACTATTGCACGAAAATGGGGCTGCAGGGCCGGCTTATCGCCAAGCTCGAGGCGCCGAAGGACGGCCGCTTCGTCGCTCCGCACGTCTTTCGGGTCAAGGGCATCGAGGAGCTGGAGCGCGAGGTGTTCGGGCCGGTGCTGCATGTCGCCACCTTCGATGCCGACGACATCGATGCGGTGATCGCCGCGATCAACCGCAAAGGCTATGGCCTGACCTTCGGCCTGCACACCCGCATCGAAGGCCGCGCCCAGCATTTCGTCGATGGCATCCATGCCGGCAACATCTACGTCAACCGCAACCAGATCGGCGCCGTCGTCGGCGCGCAGCCGTTCGGCGGCGAGGGGCTTTCCGGCACCGGGCCGAAGGCCGGCGGGCCACATTATCTCCGGCGCTTCCGCAAGGGACCGGAGGCCGGCACCCATCTTGCCGAAGGCCGCAAGGTGACGGCGACCGAGCTCGCCGACAATCTGCCGGATCCGGCGTTTGGCGGCTGGTCGACGCGGCCGGACCGCGTCGCCATCCTGAGGAAACATCTGCGCGGCAAGGGCGCTGCGGCCATCGGTGCCGCCGCCGCGATCGATTTCGGCCAGGTCGACCTGCCCGGGCCGACCGGTGAGGCCAACACGCTGTCGCTGTCGCCGCGCGGCCGCGTGCTCTGCCTCGGCCCGGACGCGGATACGCTGCTTGCGCAGACGATCCAGGCGCTGGCCGCCGGCAATGCGGTGCTCGCCGTCGCCCCCGGCGCGCCGGCGGCGCTGTCGGCGCTGACCGGCAAGGGCCTGCCGCTGGCGGCCATCGACGGCCGGCCGGACCCGGTCGAAGCGCGCTCGCTGCGGGTCGATGTCGTCGCCTTTTCTGGCACCCTCGAGGCCGCGCGCATCGTGCGCAAGGTCATCGCCGAGCGCGCCGGCCCGATCGTGCCGCTGGTCAGCGAAGTGCTTAATCCGGCTGCCTACGCGCACGAGCGCGCTGTCTGCGTCGATACCACGGCGGCGGGCGGCAATGCCAGCCTGCTGGCCGCGGCGTAGGTTTCGCCGGGCTCGCGTATCGCCGGCAGGGGCGGCGCCGATTTTGGTGCCCGCATGGGACGATCGTTACCTGATGCCGAGCGGCACCTGGAATTGCCAGGCCGAGCGACCGGCTCCGTCTGGAATAGGGGGAAACGGGGAAGCCCGACGGACTGCGTCGAGTGCGGCCTTGTCCAGCGCGGCAACACCCGAACTTCCCGTCAGCCTGGCGGACCGGACGCTGCCGTTCGAGCCGACAGTAAAGGCGACGGTTGCTGTGCCGGTGGCGCGCGTGCGTGTCGAATTGAAGGCCCGCACCAGCTTTGACCTGATCTTGCCGGGATAGTTCGTGACGGCTGCGTTGCCGACGCCTGATTTGCCGCCCCTGCTGGCGGTCAGGATCTTGCCGTTCTTCTCGCCGTCGGCCGTGCCGCGCGCGACATCCGTTTCGTCACGGCCGCCGGAGCCGGTCTTTTTCTTTTTGGAATCGGCTTTGGCAAATACCTTGCCCGCCTTCTTGCGCGCGACCGGCTTTTCAGGCCCATCTGGTTCGGCTTTCCCGGCCGGCGTGTTCTTTGCGGTTGCCTTCTTCGGCTGCCTGGGTTCCGGCCTGTCCCGCTTCGGTCCTTCCGCCGCGCCGACTGTCTCGGTTGTCTGAATTGTTTTGGCTGGCTTCGGATCGGCTGGTGCCGGTGCATCTGTCTCGGCAGGTTTGGCCGTTTCGACGGCGCTGACTGGCGGCGGCACGGCATTGTCGTCGGCAGGCACCAGCCGATCGGTCGCAAGAACGTCGGGCGATGGGTCCTGGGGCGCCGACTGTGCAGGTGCTGGCTCGGTGCGATCGGCAGGTGCAGCAGTTTCTGTGGCGGCCTCGCTGACCGGCTCGACCACTTCTGTGTCCGATGCTTCGGCCGCGTCAGTGACCGGCTGGAGCGTCTCCTCCGCCGCGGTCGCCTGTGCCTCGACCGTTTCGACGGACTTGGCCTCGTGCATGGTCACCATCGTTACGTTCGCGACTTCCGGGTCGTCTGCGACATCGTCGGCCGCCTGCTGCGGGTCGGCGCCGAGCAGCATTTCGCCTTGCTGGTCGGCACCTTCGATCCTTGGCCGGTCGTCCAGCAGCGCGAGAAAAGCCAGCGCCACGGCTACATGGAACGCGCAAGAGCAGGCGATCGCCACCGTCCAGTTGCGGCGCCGCTGCTTCTGTCGTACCCGCCGCAATGGCTCCGCAGGTATCGTCGGCAAGTCGCCGTCGGCATCGACGATGTAACTGTCTTCCGGTCTGTCGCCCGGCGAAACGCGGAGCGCCCCGAGCGGGATGGCGAAATCCGGCTCGTGGGATTCCGGCGGCAGGAAACTGGCCAGCGGCCACGCCACGGCGTTTCCTGTGAATGCGGGTTCCAGTCCCAAAATTCAGACCCCGAAGGCGATGCCGGTCCTGGTCTGCGTCTTCAGCCCGCGCATGCAGGCATTCGGCTCGGCGCCGGCGCATTCCGTGGCGCTGTTGATCAACACGCGGCTGACTTTGCCGCAATCGGTGCCGGCAAGGTCGAAACGCGTCACCTTGGTCTTGCCTGCCGGCAGCTCCTTGAAATCGAGCACGGTCAGCCGATCGACGACACCGGCCTCGTTGAACAATGCGATCTCGAATGCCGCCTTGGAAAGACCGGCGCCGAGATTGTTGGTGACCACGAAGGTCAGACGGCAGCCTTTGTCGGAAGGCTGCGCACCGTTCAGTTCGAGGAGAAGCGCCGGCGCTTGCTGTTGTGTCCACGCCGGAGCCACCGCAAGCGATATTGCCAGCACCGCGGCGAACAGATGAAGGGACGCCGTCACGCCTGTCATTGTCGTCAGCCTCCTAATCTCATGGTCGCCGCCAGCTTCAGGGTGACGCCGGGCTCGTAGACGACACTCGTGGTCGACGCGTTCAGCGGGTTGGCGTATTTGACGTCGAAGAGATTGTCGGCGCGGAAATCGACCTTGAAATTGTCGGTCGCCTGGTAGCTGGCGAAGGCATTGACCAGCGTGTAGTCCCTGGCCACCGGGTTGCCCTGCGGCTTCCCGTTGTACTGCACCTCGCCGCCGATGGTCAGCCGGTCCTCGAGAAAGCGAAAGCCGAGTTGCCCGGTGACCTGGGAGGAGGGGACGGTGACAAGGTCCGCCCGTTCGCCTTCATAGGAAATCGTGTGGCCGTCAGTGATCGAGGCGGAAAGCCCGGCAAAGCCCCAGGCGGCGTCATAGACGCCCTCGATCTCGAAGCCGTGGATCTTGGCCTTGGCGAAATTCTGATACTGGAAACAGATCGGTATGCCCGGACCGAACGGGCAGCCGCTGGTCGGGTCGAACGCCGATAGCGTTACGCCGTCGATGTAATCGTCGACATTGTTGTTGAAGTAGGCCGCCTTCAGCCGCAACGCGGCGTCGGCCTCAATGACGCCGTTGGTGTTGTAATTGACGCCGAATTCCACCGTCTTGCCGGTTTCGGGCTTGAGATTGGGATTGGGGAGGAACGGGAAGCTGACGCCTGCCGGATGATTGCCGCTGATTAGGGTCTCCGACAGCGAAGGGGAACGGTAGCCTTCCGCATAGGTGCCGTAGAATTGCAGCCCGGAAAGGCCGGCGGTTTCGAAGGGCGAAACGCCTACTGTGATGCGTGCCGACAGCTGGTCGCCAGAGGATTCGCCGACATCGCTGTCGAGCTTGTAGCTGTCGTAACGCAGCCCGGCGATGACCTCGAGCCAGTCCCAGGTGAGCTTGTCCTGAACGTAGGCACCGGAGACGTTCCTGTTGCCCGAGGGCGTGTAGAAACTGTCGCCGCCCGCCGTGCCGCCTGTCTCGACATCGTCGCCAACCCAGTCGCCGCCATAGGTCAGCTCATGCGCAATGCCGACGGTCTCGAATCTCGACGTGTTCCAGATGTCGATGCCGGAGGTGCCGATGTCGAACGTCGATTTCGAACCCGCCGGCAGAACCACAGGCAGGCCGGTGACCGGATCAAACCGGTTTTGCGCGACAAGGGTCGTCAAATCGAGCTTGGTCTTGTTGTACGAGGCGTTGATGTGGAGATCGAGCCAGCTCTTATCTTCGTCGGTGATGTTGTAGCGGGCCGTGAAGGTATTCGCTTTCAGGTCGGCGTCGTTCACCGGCGCACTGCCGCTGGTCTCGGTCCATCCGTCGTTCGAGCCGATCCAGCCCAGCTTCAGCTCGCTGTTTTCGCTGGGGCGGATGGTCGTCTTGAGGAGGCCGCTCAAGACGTCGAAGCAAGTACCCGCTACAGTGTCGCCGCCGCCATGCTTGTAGTTGTCATAGTCGCGGTAGACGATATTGCCGAGCACGTCCCAGTTCTCGTTGATCCGAAAGGCGCCGGTGGCGCTGGTGGTCCAGCCTTCGCCGTTGGTTTCGTAGCGCCCGGTCGTGGATGCCGCCCAGGTCTCGTCCGGCTTGAGGAAATCCTGAGCATCCTTGGTGTCGAAAAAGACGACGCCGCCGATCGCCCCGGAGCCGTAGGTGTTGGCGACGGGGCCGCGGATCACGTCGACGGATTTGATCAGTTCGGGATCGATGTAGAAGGTCGATTGCGTGCCATGATCCGAGCGCTGGAAATTCTGGCGGGCACCGTCGACGATGACGGAGACGCGGCCGAAATCCTGCAGGCCGCGGATGTTGATGCTGGAACTGACACGCCTTGCGTCGGCCTGGACGGCGACACCCGGCACACCGAACAGCATCTCGTTGGGCGTCGTTGCCATGCGGCGCTCGAGCTGTTCCTCATCGACATGGCTGGCTGAAGCAAGCGACTCGATCGCCGTCTCGCCGGTACGGCTGAGGATCAGGATCTTGTCGAGCAGCGTGGTGCCGGGGGCCGGCATTACCTTTTCGGGCTGTCGAGACGGGTCAGTCTGCTGCTGGTCGGCTGCCGGTTGGGCGGCCTGCTGGGCGCCGGTCGGTGTGGCGAGCAGCGGGATCGCCGCCGCGCCGGCCAGCAACGCGGCCATTTTGCTTGTCATAAAACAATGTGCCAGGCCGCTGCCCGCCAGCCGTCCCCAATTCGCCAACCCCATGCTGCAACTCCAAGAATCCAAGTTCGATGCTGGCTGGCTTGGGGCTCGCTGGCATTTTTCTCGCGTCCGGCGTCTTAAATGTTGACTCATTTACTCCGGTATTGCACTGCTAGATAACATGACCATTCGAGTCAAGAATTGATCGGCATTTCACGCAGGCGCCGAGCCAGATGCCCGGCACAAAACAGGGAGCGAACCCATGAACACGCACAATCCCAGCGACTTTCGCTATCGCGTCCGCCGTTCCGACGAAAATTCCGTCCATTTCGACCGGGTCCAATCGGCCGTGAGAACGCTGTCCAGCAACACGCTGTTCCAGGGCGAGCACGAGATCGGCATCGAACATCACGGTGCGCTGTATCGGCTGAAGATCACCCGGCAGGGCAAGCTCATCCTCAACAAGTAGGTGGTAGAAATGGACCAGCGCGTAAAACCCGCCCCGCACGAGATCCGGCGGGCACGGGCAGACAATCCGAAGATGCGCGAGCGCGACCTCGCCGCCCAGCTCGGTATTTCGGAGGCCGAACTGGTCGCCGCGCATTGCGGCGACGGCGTCGTGCGCGTCGAGCCGCGTGTCAACGACCTTTTGACTGGCCTCGAAGCTGTCGGTGAGGTGATGGCGCTGACCCGCAACGAAAGCGCGGTGCACGAGAAGATCGGCGTCTACGACAACGTCGTCACTGGCAATCACAATGCCATGGTGCTCGGTGAGAACATCGACCTGCGCATTTTCCCAAAAGTCTGGGCGCAGGGCTTTGCCGTGGAAAAGCGCGATGGCGCCGACATCCGCCGCAGTCTGCAGTTCTTCGACGCCGCAGGCGAGGCGGTACACAAGGTGCATCTCAGGCCAGCCTCCAACCTCTACGCCTATCAGAAACTGGTGGCCGGGCTGGAATCGCCGAACCAGGAGCCGACGGTGGCGATTTCAGCGGGCACGGCTGACGAGACCGAGACTGCGGACAATACGGCGAGCATCGACGATCTGCGCGACCGTTGGAGCCAGCTGACCGACGTCCACCAGTTCTTCGGCATGCTGAAGACACTGAAGATCAGCCGCCGACAGGCGGTGCGCATGGTCGGCCAGGACTACGCCTGGCTGGTCGACAGGGGTGCGGTGAACGCCATGTTCAACCACGCCGCTGCTGGCGGCATGCCGATCATGTGCTTTGTCGGCAATCGCGGCTGCATCCAGATCCATTCAGGCCCCGTCGCCTCGATCAAGCCGATGGGACCATGGCTCAATGTGCTCGACGAGACCTTCCATCTGCACCTGCGCACCGACCACATCGATGAGGTCTGGGCCGTGCGCAAACCGACCAAGGACGGCCATGTCACGTCGCTCGAAGTTTATGGCGCCGACGGCAAGATGATCGTCCAGTTCTTCGGTAAGCGGCATGAGGGCGGAAGCGAGCGCGAAGACTGGCGCTTTCTGACCGAAAACCTGCCGCGTATCCCAAGCCCGACCGCAGCCTGAGGAAAACGACGATGGTTGTTTTCTCCAGGCTGGCATCGGTCTCCAGGTCGGCGCCTGGTCCTGCGGCCGCTGTTTTCCTGGCGTTCGTCGCGCTGATGCCGGCTCAAGCCGCCGAGGGCATCGCGACTTTCGCCGACCGCTCGAGGATCGTGGCCATCGGCGGCTCGATCACCGAGATCGTCTACGCGCTCGGTCAACAGGATCGTCTTGTCGCGCGCGATTCGACCAGCCGCTATCCGCAAGCGGCGGCGGAACTGCCTGATGTCGGCTATATGCGCCAGCTGTCGCCGGAGGGTGTGCTGTCGGTCAATCCGTCGGGCATATTGGCCCTGCACGGCAGCGGACCGAACGAAGCCGTCGACGTCTTGAAAAAATCGAGTATCCCGTTCATCGATGTGCCCGAGCGCTATGACAATCAAGGCATTCTCGAAAAGATCCACATCGTCGGCAAGGCGCTCGGCACCGAGGCCAAGGCCGATGCGCTGGCGGCCCAGATCGACGCCAAGCTCAAGGCAGCCGAAAAGCAGACCGCCTCGATCAAGGATCGCAAGCGCATCCTGTTCGTGCTGTCGATGCAGGGTGGCAAGCTGCTTGCCGCCGGCAGCGACACCGCCGCCGACGGCATCATCAAGCTTTCGGGCGGCATCAACGTGATCGACGGCTTTGCCGGCTACAAGCAATTGTCGGACGAGGCGGTCATCACCTCCAGGCCCGACGTGATCCTGGTGATGAACAATGCCGGGCCGGCCACCGCGGATGACGAATTGTTTTCGAACCCTGCTGTGGCTTCGACGCCGGCGGGTGCCGCCCGCAAGCTGATCCGCATGGACGGCGGCTATCTGCTCGGCTTCGGCCCGCGCACGGCCGACGCTATCCACGATCTCGCCGTCTCGCTCTATGGCGGCCAAGTCACGGATTGAGCGCGATGGCCGACCATTCGATCGCCGGTGCGCAGGGCATCATGGCGACGGCAGCCGAGGGTGACCGTTCGCGGCGCGCCCGCCTCGTCATCGTGCTGCTCTGCGTCGGGCTGGCTATCGCCGTGCTGTTGTCGCTGACCTCCGGCGCATCCGATGCCTCGGCCATCGGCGTCATGCGCGACTGGCTGTCCGGCGCACTGCCCGGCGAGGCGGCGTTGAGCGCCCGCGACCGCCTGATCATCCATGACATCCGTCTGCCGCGCATCATTCTGGGCGTGCTGATCGGCGCATCGCTTGCCGTCTCTGGTGCCGTCATGCAGGGGCTGTTCCGCAATCCGCTGGCCGACCCCGGCCTGATCGGCGTTTCGGCCGGATCGAGCCTCGGTGCGGTCGCCGTCATCGTGCTTGGCTCGACCATGCTGGCGCCGCTGACTTCGGCGCTCGGCACGCTGGCCTTGCCGCTGGCTGCGTTCTGCGGCGGTCTCACAACGACATTGCTGCTCTATCAGGTCGCGACACGGCAAGGCCGGACCTCGGTCGCCACCATGCTGCTCGCCGGCATCGCGCTGGCGGCGCTTGCCATGGCGCTGACCGGCATCCTGATCTTCATGGCCGACGACCGGCAACTGCGCGACCTGACCTTTTGGCAGCTCGGCTCGTTGGGCGGCGCAACCTGGCAAAAGATCGGCTCGGTCGGGCCGGTTATCGTGCTGGCGCTGGCGGCAATGCCGTTCCTGGCGCGCGGCCTCAACGCGCTGGCGCTCGGCGAGGCCACTGCCGGTCATCTCGGCGTTCCGGTGCAGCGGCTGAAATACACCGCGATCGTCGGCGTCTCGGCAGCGGTCGGCGCGTCGGTCGCCGTCAGCGGCGGCATCGGTTTTGTCGGCATCGTCGTGCCGCATTTGCTGCGCCTGCTGATCGGCCCCGACAACCGTTACCTGCTGCCGGCATCGGCGCTGCTCGGCGCCGCGCTGCTGCTGTTGGCCGACGCCGTTGCCCGCACCATCGTGGCCCCGGCCGAATTGCCGATCGGCATCGTCACCGCAGTCGCCGGTGCGCCGTTCTTCCTGTGGATCCTGCTGCGTAAGCGCGGCGTCATCGACCTGTGAAAGTTTGCCTATGATCGAAGCGCGCGATGTCTCAGTGGCGATCGGCGGCAAGCGCATCGTCGCCAATGTCGATTTCGTGGCACGGCCCGGCGAAATCGCGGCCATCGTCGGCCCCAACGGTTCGGGCAAGACGACCTTCCTCAGAGCACCGTCCGGCGATCTTGGCTATTCGGGAGAGATCACCATCAACGGCCGCAATCTATCGGCGATGAAGCCGGTCGAGGCGGCGACCGTGCGCGCAGTGCTGCCGCAGGCGATGACGCTGTCCTTCCCGTTCACCGTGCGTGAAATCGTCAGGCTCGGCCTGGTCGGCGGGCGCTCCGGCGCGCTGCCCGGCGAGGGCCAGCGCCTGCCCGAACGGGTGCTGGCGCGCGTCGACCTCGACGGTTTTGCCGGCCGCTTCTACCAGGAGCTGTCCGGCGGCGAACAGCAGCGCGTGCAGCTTGCCCGCGTTCTGTGCCAGGTGTGGGCGCCGGTGCTCGACGGCAAGCCGCGCTATTTGTTCCTCGACGAGCCGGTGTCCAGCCTCGACATCAAACACCAGCTGATCATCATGGACATCGCGCGTGATTTCGCCAGACGCGGCGGCGGCGTGGTCGCCATCGTGCACGACCTCAATTTGACGGCGATGTATGCCGACCGGATTTTCGTCATGCATCGCGGCAGGCTCGCCGCTACAGGTTCGCCGCAACAGGTGCTCAGCGACGAACTGATCGAAAAGGTCTTCGATTGCCGGCTGAAGGTCGGCGCGTTGCCGGCCGCAAACATGCCGTTCGTATTGCCGCAATCGGCAGCGTAGGCAATCAGGGAAATCAGGCGGCCGGCGCTCTTTGCACCAGCATGTCGATGCCGAGTAAGTGCCGCACATTGGGGCGCGCCGCCACCAGATCGGCGATCGTGTAGCGTGACAGCACGGCGAAGAAGGCGTTGAGCGCTTCGCGCAATGCCGAATTCAGCGCGCAACTGTCAATCAGCGGACATTCGGCGGCGTCGTTCTCGAAGCACTCGGCCATGGCAAAGCTTTCCTCCGTCACCCGCACGACATCGAACAGGCTGATTGATTCGGCCGCGCGGCCGAGCCTGACGCCGCCATTCCTGCCACGCACCGTTTCGATCAGGCCGTTTTCGACCAGCGGCTGCAGGATCTTGAACAGGAAAAGTTCCGATACCGAATAGGCAGCGGCGATCTCGGGGATGCGGCTCAACCGTTCGGTGTTGGCGGCGCAATACATCAGAATGCGCATGGCGTAGTTGGTCTGACGGGTAAGCCGCATTGTGTCCTCACATAACAGTGGTTGGCGTCAATATGGCCTATAGTTTGGAACAATTCCAGACTGGCGCTGCATAATAGATGAATTCCGGCGTCAAGTTTGCGTGCACGATTGCGCACCGGAACCAGCGGCGCGCTTTCTGGGGCAGGCGGCACTAGATAAGTTCGCATACACGATCAGGAGCGGCCCATCATGTCACGACCAGCCCCGGTATTTGCATCCGTCGCGTCCGCCCGGTTCGATGCCGATGCCAAGCTTTCGGCGCTCAGGCGCACCAAGTTCGTTGCCGCCGCAGCACTTGCATTTTGCGTGCTGATCTTTGCGGCGGCGAAATCGCTCGAGAGCCGGCATGCATGGCTGGGCTTCGTGGGCCCCCGAGCCCGCGGGGGGGCGGGGGGGGGGGGGGGGGGCGGGGTTTGGGGGGGGGGGGGGGTTTTGGGGGCCGCCGGGCGGG
>NZ_JBVVQF010000006.1:0-78258 GCF_055811815.1 Mesorhizobium sp. WSM4836 | reverse complement strand
GCCCCCCCTGGTCCGCCCCCCCCCCCCAATTTTTTTTTGGGGCCTTTTTTTGGGGGGGGCAAACCCCCCGCGCGCCCCGCCTCCCGGGGGGGGCCGCCGCCCCCCCCCCCCCCGGGGGGGCCACGATCGGCGGGCTGGCCGACTGGTATGCGGTGGTGGCGCTGTTTCGGCGGCCGCTCGGCATGCCGATACCGCATACGGCCATCATCCCGGAAAACCAGAACCGTATCGCCGACAATCTCGGCCGCTTCATCGAGGTCAATTTCCTGGCGCCGGAGCCGGTGCGCGAAAAGCTCGCCGAGGTCGACTTTTCGGCGCTGGTCGCGGACTGGCTGGCCGACCCGAACCGCGCCGCCGACCTGTCGCGCTTCGTCGGCCGGCTGGTGCCGCAGACGCTGGCGGCGGTCGAGCAATCCGGACTGCGCGGCTTTCTCACCAGCCGTATGCTGGAGCAGATCGAAAAGGTGCCGCTGGCGCCGCTCGCCGCCGAGCTGCTGTCGGCGCTGACTGATGATCGCCGCCACCAGAAATTATTCGACGAGTTCACCAAAGTGGTCGGCCGCTTCCTCAGCGACGAGCAGGCGCTGGCGACGATGCGCGAGAAGATCCGGGAGGAACTGCCGTCGCTATTCAACCTGTTTCGCGCCGACGCCTATCTGTTGAAGAAGATCGTTGCGTCGGCCGGCTCGCTGCTCGATGAGGTGCGGGCCGATCCGCACCATCCGATGCGCGCCGAATTCGACCTTTTCGTCGAAACCTTCGTCGAGCGGCTTAGGACATCCAAACAATATGCCAGGCGCGCCGAAAAGCTGAAGCGCGATTTCCTCGCCCGGCCGGAGCTCAGCGCGCTGGCCGGCGATATGTGGGACAGCCTGCGGCTGTTCATCGAGCAGGACGCCAAGGCGCCGAACTCGATGATCCGCGACCATCTCGCAACCATGTTCGTCGAGGTCGGCCGCCATCTTGCCGACGACGCGCAGATCAGGGCCGACATGAACCAGGGGTTCATCGTGGCGCTGGCATCCTTCGTCGAAAGCCAGAAGAGCGGTGTGTCGAAGTTCATCGCCGACCAGGTCAAGCGCTGGGACCTCGGGCAACTGACAAGGCTGATCGAAATGAACATCGGCAAGGACCTGCAATATATTCGTTTCAATGGCATGATCATCGGTGGCCTTGCCGGGCTCGTGCTCTACACCGCCGAACGGCTGTTTCTCGTCGGCTGACTCGTCCGAATGGACCGCTGAGCTTCGCTGCACTATCTTACGTGCAGTGACGGCGTTCACGGCAACAGGGGGAGAGAACCAGCATGGCAAAACGACCGGATTCGGAATCCTTCATCGACATGTTCGGCAAATTCGGCCGCGACCTGAAGCTGCCGAATGTCGATGTCGAGGCGATCCTCGCCCACCACGCCAAGAACCTGGAAGCGCTGGAGAAGTCGGCACGGGCGAGTGCCGCCGGAGCGTCGGCGCTATTGTCCAGGCAACGCGAGATGCTGCAGGACGCGCTGCGCGAAATCACCGACATGGCACAAGACTACAGGGCGCCCGGCAATCCGCAGGAAATGATGCAGAAGCAGGCGGCGTTCGCCAGGAAATCCTTCGAGACCGCGCTGAAGAATGCCGGCGAGATGGCCGAACTGGCGAGGGCGTCCGGCACCGAATCGATCGAAATCCTGCGCAACCGCATCAAGGAGGCGATGGAGGAGATCCGCACCGGCCACGATAGGAAATAAGCTGTTCTCCTGCAGCACGCTTGCCGGCGGCGAAGACTGGCGGTTCGCGGCCGAAGATTATGGGGTGGAATCGCACTGGCGAATTGACAGGGGCGGCCCGTCGTGGTCCGGAACAGGCAAGCGATCGGGAAAGCAGGAATGACGCAGATACGGCCGAGGACGCCGCCGACCTTCGAGCAACTCAGGGCGATGGCCGGGCAGGAGTTGGGCGTCTCGGACTGGACGCTGGTCGATCAGCACCGCATCGACCAGTTTGCCGAATGCACTGGCGATCATCAATGGATCCATGTCGATCCCGAGCGGGCGAAGCGGCAAAGCCCGTTCCGCACCACGATCGCGCATGGCTATCTGACCCTGTCGATCATCGGCGCGCTGGCGCTCGAGATGGGCATCGTGCCCGAAAACACGCAGGCCGCCTTCAACTACGGTTTCGACAAAGTGCGATTCGTGGCGCCGGTCAGGGTCGGCTCGCGAATCAGGCTGCGCACCACGCTTTTGTCGATGGAAGTCAAAGGCCCGGGCCAATATCTGATGAAGGCTGCCAATACGGTCGAGATCGAAGGCGAGCAGAGGCCGGCGCTGACCGCCGAGACGCTTGTCATGCTTTATGCGCGCCGCAAGCGGGCCGGCACCTGAGAGTTCAGCCTCAGGTGCGCGGCAGCGCAAATCAACGCGACATCGCCTCTTCAAGCGCCCTAAAAATCCGGTCGTCTCCCGATTGGGCGACGTTGAAGCGCATGTAACGGCTGGCCGACCGGGACAGGCTGAACGCATTGCCGGGCGCAAGCACGACATTGGCCGACAGTGCATGGCGGGCGACATCCGCGGCATCTATCCCCTCCGGCAGCCTGCACCATAAAAACATGCCGGCGGGTTGATCTATCCACGGCACGATGCCGATCGCCCTGAGGCGGGTGCTGGTTTCTTCCATGGCGCGCGAGAGCCGCGCGCGCAGCAGGTCGACGTGCTTGCGGTAGAGGCCATCCTTCAGCAGCGTCAATACCAGTTCGGATGCAAGCCGGCCGCTGCCAAACGACGTGGCGATCTTGAGATCGATCAATCCTTCTATCCAGCCGCGAGGAGCGGCGATGAAGCCGCAGCGCACCGATGCCGACAGCGTCTTGGAAAAGCTTCCGATGTGGATGACCCGGCTGAGCCCGTCGAAGGCCGCGAGCCTGGGGGCGGGCGTGTGTTCGAAATCGGCGAAGATATCGTCCTCGATGATCGTCAGCCCCGACTGGTCGGCGAGCTTCAGCACCCGATGGGCAACGACCGGCGACAATATGGCGCCGGTCGGATTGTGGAGCGCCGAATTGGTGATGTAGAGGCGCGGCCGATGCTCGTTCAGCGCTTGCGCGAACAACTCGATGTCTGGACCCGAGCGCGTGTACGGAACGCTGATCACCTTGGCCCGATGGGCGCGCAACAGGGCATGGAAGTTGAAATAGCAGGGATCGTCGACCAACACCGTGTCACCCGGTTCGAGCAGGAACCGGCACAACAGGTCGATCGCCTGGGTGCCCGATTCCGTCAGCAGGATCTGGTCCGGAGAGGCTTCGATGCCGTGCTCGGCCATGCGCCGCGCCAGCAGTTGGCGCAGCGCCGGCAACCCGAGCGGCGTGCCGTATTCGGTCAGCGCGGCATCGTCGGCGCGGGCCATCGTCCGCAGCGCCCGGCGCAATCCAGCCTCGGGCATCCATGCAGCCGGCAACCAGCCGCAACCCGGTTTCAGGACGCCGTCGCCGGCTTCCAGCGATTGGCGCGAGACCCAGAGCGGGTCGACAGCACGGTCGAGCCTGGGGCCGATCTCGGCTAGCGACAGCGGAGCCAGAGGTCCGGCGGCATAGAAACCCGAGCCCGGCCGCGAGCGGATCATGCCTTCCGCCGCTAGACGCTCATAGGCTTCGACCACAGTTGATTTGGAAACCTGCATGGCCTTGGCGAACGCCCGGATCGAAGGCAGCCGCATTCCCGGTGTCAGGCTGCGCGCGGCGATCCTGTGCCTGATCGTGGCCATGACGCTTTCGACAAGCGTCCGGCTGCCCTCATCTGTTGTCGTCTGCTCGTCCATCCGTACTGCTCGCCATAACATGACGGTTTTGTCAAACTGTACCTCATTGTCTCTGGCGGAGCCATACGCCCGGCCCGATAGAGGGCAAAACGAGTGGGACATCGATGGACAAGGCGGCGAGTAGTTGGGCGGCGAGCGGCTGGGCGGCGAGTGGCTGGGCCAACGGGTTCATGGGCGTGCTGATCTTCAGCGGTTCGCTTCCGGCGACGCGCGTGGCGGTGATGGATTTCGATCCGGTATTCGTAACGGTCGCCCGTGCGGCCTCGGCCGGCATCCTCGGCCTGGCGCTGCTGCTCGTTTTTCGCCAGAAGCGTCCGGAGCGGCGAGATCTGTTCCCGCTGGCGATCGTGGCGCTTGGCGTCGTGGTCGGCTTTCCCCTGCTGACGGCGCTGGCGCTCAAGCACATCAATTCGGCTCACTCGATCATTTTCGTCGGCCTGTTGCCGTTGGCGACCGCGATCTTCGGCGTGGTTCGAGGCGGCGATCGCCCGAAACCGGCGTTCTGGCTGTTCTCGTGCCTCGGCAGCGCCCTTGTCGCCGGTTTTGCGGTCACGCAAGGCCTGTCGGTCTCGCCGCTCGGCGACATTTTGATGCTGGCCGCCATCATCGTGTGCGGATTGGGCTATGCGGAAGGAGCGGCGCTGTCGCGCAAGCTCGGCGGTTGGCAGGTGATCTCGTGGGCGCTGGTGCTGTCGCTGCCGATCATGCTGGCGCTGACGTTCATCACCATGCCGCCGTCGCTCGAAAGTGCCGGGAGGGGCGCCTGGATTGGCCTGGCCTATGTTTCCCTGTTTAGTATGCTGATCGGTTTCGTGTTCTGGTATCGCGGCCTGGCGCAAGGCGGCATCGCCGCGGTCGGGCAGTTGCAGCTGCTGCAGCCTTTCTTCGGCCTTGGGCTGGCGGCAGCGCTGCTGAATGAGCAGGTCAGTCCCGCCATGATCGCCGTCACCGCCGCCGTCGTGCTTTGCGTCGTCGGTGCCAAGAGATATGCGAGATAGGAGATATTCGAGATAACGCCAGCTGCAGGAGCACCATGCGAGCAGGGCGGCGGGCTTAAGTGTGCTTGACAACGATGTCGGCTCGTCGGGCGCGGGCTGAGAATACCGCGAGCATAAGGGCGATGAGCACCAGGTCCGTCGCGACCTGGAAAGTGACCTGCATGCCGCGTGCGGCTGCCGCAGATGCCAATATCCGCTGACCAGTGCCTTCGCTTCCGCCAGCCGATGCTAAGGCAAACACCGCGCCCATGGCGGACGCACCGGTGATCAGGCCGAGATTGCGCGACAGATTGAGCAGGCCGGAGACGACGCCGCGCTGGTCGGATGCGACGCCGGTCATCACGGCCGAATTGTTGGCGGCCTGAAACAGGCTGTAGCCGGTGCAGACGATGATGATTGGTACGACATAACCGGCAGTACCGAATTCCGCCCGCGACAGAGCAAAGGTACCAATAGCGAGATCGAACAGGCCGACGATCATCATCCGGTGCGCCCCGAAACGATCGACCAGGCGTCCGGCCGGCAGCGCCGCCAACGCGGTGACCAGAGGGCCGGTCGACAGAACCAGCCCGACCATGGCTGCGTCCAATCCAAGCGCGCGCGACAGATAGAATGGCGCGACCACCAGCGTCGCCATCATCACGGTGGCGACGATCAGGTTCATGGCGAGGCTTGCGTTCAAGGCTTGGTCGCGGAACCTGGCAGGTTGAATCAAAGGGTTCTCGGCCCTTGTCTGCGCAATGACGAACAGCAGGCCACCCACGGCGGCGGCAACCAGCAAGCCGACATTGAGAGAACCAAAACTGCCGGGCCCAAGGGTCATGGCGAGCGCATAGGCGGCGAGCGTCAGCGCCAGCAAAGCCGTGCCGATCCCGTCGAAACCGCGCCGATCTGGTTCCGCCGTCTTTTTTCCGGCCGGCAGGACGCGCCAGGCGAGCGTGAGGGCCAGCGCCCCCAACGGCAGATTGATGAGGAAGATCGCGCGCCAGCCGAGCCCGGCGATCAGCAATCCGCCAAGCGAGGGGCCAAGCGTGGTGCCGATCGCCGACATGGCGCCGAGCAGGCCCATGGCGCTGCCGGTTTTGTCCCGGGCAACGGTGTCCGCGACAAAGGCCAGCGTCAGAGCCATCATGACGGCCGCGCCGAGCCCCTGTGTCGCCCGTGCCGCAATCAGCAGCCAGAGCGTCGGCGCGAGCCCGCACAGCACCGATGCGAAGGTGAACAGGGCAATGCCACCGAGCAATAGCTGGCGGCGGCCGAATATATCGGCGAGCCGCCCGGCACTGACGATCAAGGTGGTGATGGCGAGCAGATAAGCCAGGACGACCCATTGGACGAGCTGGAACGATGCGCCGAATGCCTGCATCAGCGATGGCAGCCCGACGCTGGCGATGCTGGTGGCGAGCGACGACAGCAGCGTTGAAAGCGACAGGCTTGCCAATGCCCATCGGGTCGAGCGTGCGCTCACCGGGGCAACTTCGTCCCAGGTCTTTTCAGCGATCGATGCCAAGGTGAACTCCTTTGCCGGCAGCCCCCGATCGGAGCTGCCGGAAGCTATTCCCCGGCTTGATGTGGCGGAAGGCGCAGCATTTGCATCTTATTCGTGCACGAGACGCCACATTACCGCTGAGCTGTGCTATGGTCCTTCCATGTCGTCGCCCGATCTCAATCTGCTTGTCGCCCTCGATGTGCTGCTGACCGAGGGCAGTGTGGCGCGCGCCGCCGGGCGGCTGCGCCTCAGTCCCTCGGCGATGAGCCGGACGCTGGCGCGGCTGCGCGAGGCCACAGGCGATCCATTGCTGGTGCGGGCCGGCCGTGGCCTAGCCGCGACGCCGCGCGCGCACGAATTGCAGCGACAAGTGGGCCGCGTCGTCCAGGATGCGGAAGCCCTCCTGCGCCCGGCCACCCTCCTCGACCTCTCTGCTCTCGACAAGATCTTCACGCTGCGCGCCAATGAAAGCTTCGTCGAGGAGTTCGCGCCGCGTCTTGTCGCCCGCATCGAAGCGGATGCGCCCGGCGTGCGGCTGCATTTTGCCCCGAAATCCGACAAGAACGACATGGCGCTGCGCGACGCTGGGATTGATCTCGAAATCGGGGTTGCCGGTGAAACGAGCCCTGAAATGCGCATTCAGGCGCTGTTTCGCGACCGCTTCATCGGTGCGGTGCGAACGGGCCATAGACTGAGCGAGGGCCTTGTGACGCCGGAACGCTATGCGGCCGGCCGCCACATCAGCGTTTCGCGGCGTGGCCGCGAAAGGGGCCCGATCGACGAGGCCTTGAAACTGCTGGGTCTCAAACGGACGATTGCGTGCATGGCTTCCAGCTTCTCGGCCACGCTCGCCATGGCGCGCGCCTCCGATCTGATCGTCAGCATCCCCGAGCGGCACACGCTGGGCGCGCGCACGGGCATGTTCAGCTTTCCGTTGCCGGTCGATGTTGCCGAGGTCACGATCTCGATGCTGTGGCATCCGCGGCTCGATGCCGATCCGGCGCAGCGCTGGCTGCGAGCCTGCGTACGGGAGGTCTGCTCGTCGTTTCGCTGATCCAGACTCGGGGCGTGATCTAGAATCTGGTCACCACGCCGATGCCGATGCCTTCGAAGCCGCCCATCGCCATCAAAGCGGCTGGCGCCTCTTCGAGGCTGATCTTCTTGCCGACCAGCAGTTCGGGTTTCAGCTTGCCGGTGCGGATCATCTGCATCATCGCCTGGTAGCGAAACGCCTGCATGCCGTGGCTGCCGCGGATTTCGAGCTCGAAGGCGATCACCTTGTCCATCGGAATCTGCGGCCTGGCATGCTCGCCGAGCATCAGGCCGACCTGCACATGGCGGCCGCGGCGGCGCAGGTTCGCGATCGAGTTGAACGAGGTACTGGGGTGGCCGAGCGCGTCCATCGACATATGCGCGCCGCCATTGGTGATCTGCTTGACCGCCTTGACCACGTTCGGCGTATTCGCCGCATTGATCGTCACCACCGCGCCGATTTTTTTGGCGAAGTCCAGCTTCTCGTCGGTGAGGTCGATGGCGACGACATTGGCGCCCATGGCGCTGGCGATCATGATCGCCGACAGGCCGACGCCGCCGCAGCCATGCACGGCCACCCATTCGCCGGGGGTCACGCGGCCCTGATCGACGATGGCGCGGAACGAGGTGACGAAACGGCAGCCGAGGCTGGCGGCGGTGGCGAATTCCATCTCGTCGGGCAAGCTCACGAGATTGGTGTCGGCATGGTCGATGGCGACATATTCGGCGAACGATCCCCAGGCGCTGAAGCCTGGCTGGAACTGATGCTCGCAGACCTGGTGGTTGCCCGAGGTGCATTCGAAGCAGCGGCCGCAGCCGACGGCAAACGGCACGGTGACGCGCTCGCCGCCCTTCCAGCGGCTCACCTGGCTGCCCGTGGAGACCACGACACCGGCCAGTTCGTGGCCCGGCACATGCGGCAGGCGGATGCCGCCGTCATGGCCCATCCAGCCATGCCAGTCGCTGCGGCAGAGGCCGGTCGCCTCCACCTTGATGACGACGCCGTCCGGCGCCGGTGTCGGATCCGGCACGGCCTGGATCGTCGGCGCCTCGCCGAACTTTTCGAAGACGACGGCTTTCATCGGCAGTTCCTCATCACTTCGTTGCGGCTATTCGGCATCGATCTGGTTCTCCGGCGCGGCCTTCTGGAACGCCGGCAGCGCCATGCAGGCGGCATTGATGCGCGAGATCGTCGGGTAGGGCGTCATGTCGACGCCGAAGCGGACATTGCTGGTGACCTGTGCGACCAGGCAGATATCGGCCAGCCCCGGCAGGTCGCCATGGCAAAATGTCTGGGTCTCGGGCGAGGAAGCCAGGGTCTTTTCAAGCGGTTGGAAGCCTTCGTTGACCCAGTGCCGGAACCAGTTGGCGACATCCTGGTCGCCGGCGCCGAACAATGTGCGCAACGAGGTCAGCACGCGCAGATTGTTCACCGGATGGATGTCGCAGGCGATCATCTGCGCCAGCATCCTGACGCGGGCGCGGCCAGGCGCATCGTTGGGCAGCAGCGGCGGCTCGGGCGTGGTCTCGTCGAGATATTCGATGATCGCCAGCGATTGCGTCAGCAGCGTGCCATCGCTGAGGACCAGCGCCGGCACCAGCCCTTGCGGATTGACCGCGAGGTAGGCGGGCTCCCGATGTTCGCCATGGCGCAAATGATGCGGCACATACTCGTAGGCCAGGCCCTTCATCTCCAGCGCGATCCGCACCCGGTAAGAGGTCGAGGAGCGGTAGTAGTTATGGAGGACGATGTCGCTCATCGGATCGGTTGGCCGATGGTCAGTTCGATTTCGCCGATGCCGTCGACGCCACCGGTGATCTTTTCGCCCGGCCCGACCGCGCCGACGCCGGCCGGCGTGCCGGTGAAGATCAGGTCGCCGGGCTTAAGTTCTACCGCCTCGCTGCAAATCGAGGCGATGTCGGGAACCGGCCAGATCAGTTCGGCGAGGTCGCCGTCCTGCCTGATCTCGCCGTCGACCGCGAGCCAGATGCGGCCCTTTTCGGGATGACCGGATTTTTGCGCCGGGACCAGCGGGCCGCAGGGCGCTGAACGGTCGAAGGCTTTCGACCAGTCCCACGGCCTTGCCGCCTTTTTCGCCTCGTCCTGAAGGTCGCGGCGGGTCAGGTCGACGCCGACGCCGTAGCCCCAGACATGCTCCAGCGCGCGCTCGCGCGGGATGCGAAAGCCGGCTCTGCCGATCGCGACGACCAGCTCGATTTCGTGATGCAGGTTTTGGGTCAGCGGCGGGTAGGGGATCGTCGTGCCCGAACCGACTGTCGCGTCGACCACTGCGTCCCCTGGTTTGGTGAAGAAGAAGGGCGGGTCGCGCTCATCATTGCCGAGCTCGCGGGCATGGGCGGCGTAGTTGCGGCCGACGCAGAAGATCCGGCGCACGGCAAAACGCTCCGGCGAGCCGGCGACGGCTACCGACGGGGTTGCAGGCAGGGGAAGGACGAAGCCGGTCATGCACTGTCTCTGTTTCAGCGGATCTGTCCCCGGCACATTCGGCCGATTTGGGCGGACGGGCAAGGCATTGGATGGCGGAAGAGCCTGGCCTGTCGCATGGCGCCGCGGAAATCATGGGCACATTCTGCTTTGGCCAGCCAAGATGGCAATGTACTATTTGCCAATAAGCTGGCCATGGTTGCAGGACTATTCTAGGCCAGACCAAACCAGACCAGATCGAACCGAAATGAAGCTAATGACCGCAGTCAACGATCGCGCCCGGTTCCTGATCATCGACGACCATCCGCTGTTTCGCGAGGCGCTGCACAGCGCCGTGCAGATGGCCTATCCGGAGGTCGACACGGTGGAGGCGCGCTCTATTGCCGAAGCGCTCGAGCTTCTGACGGATGCCAAGCCGTTCGACCTGGCGCTGCTCGATCTCAGTATGCCCGACGTGCACGGGTTTGACGGGCTGCTGCAGCTCAGGACGCGTTATCCGCGCCTACCGGTGGTCATCGTCTCCGGCTATGAGGAACCGAAGATCATTTCCGAGGCGCTGTCCTATGGTGCTGCAGGCTTCATCCCGAAATCGGCGCGCAAGAGCGACCTTGCCGCGGCCATCCGCTCGGTGATGGAAGGCGCGATCTATGTTCCTGGGACCTATGAGGGCCGGCCGCCCGACGCCGAGAGCACCGACCGCGCCGAGATGGTACAGCGTATGGCCACGCTGACGCCGCAGCAGCTCAAGGTGCTGCAGATGCTGCGCCAGGGCCTGCTCAACAAGCAGATCGCCTACGAGCTGCAAGTCGGCGAGACTACGGTCAAGGCGCATGTCTCCGAAATCCTGCGCAAGCTCAACGTCTACAGCCGCACCCAGGCGGTGATCGAGGTCTCGAAGCTCGACAATGCCGAGCTGTTTCGCGACCAGGCGGGGTTTTGAGAGGGATCAAGCCAGCAGATGCGCCAGCAGCGCCCTTAGTTGCGCCGGCTTCAGCGGCTTGCGCATCAGCTCGATACCGGCGGCGCGGGCGGTCGTGGCGACTGTTTCAGAACCGTCGGCGGTGACGATGAGCGCCGGCACCGCGCGACCGAGATAATCACGGACCTCGGCGATTGTGGTGGTGCCGAGGTCGCCGCCGTCGAGATGCTGGTCGGCTATGACGATGTCTGGCAGCCAGTCGGTATCGCCGAGCATGTCGAGCGCGTCACCGGTCGAGGTGGCGGGGCGCACCAGGCATTGCCAGCGCTCGAGCAGGGAGGTCATCGCCTGCAGCACATCGATGTCGTTCTCGACCAGCAGCACCTTTGTGCCGAACAGACCGTAGCCACGCGGCCGCTCCATGTCGGCGGTGCTGGCTATGGCATCGGCTGTGTCGCCGATCCCGACCGGAACGTCGATATGGAAAATCGTGCCATGTCCGACCTTCGACGAAAACGTGATGGGATGGCCGAGTGCCGCTGCGATGCGGCGCACGATGGCCAGCCCCAACCCCAGCCCGCCGGCGGCAAGCCCGGCATCCGTCGGGATCACGCCGCGATGGAATTCCTCAAACACCGCCTCGCGCTGGTCGTCGGGGATGCCGCAGCCGGTATCGGCGACGTCGATGCGGATCGTGTCGCCGCGATGCCTGGTGCCGACCAACACGCCGCCCGAGCGGGTATAGCGCAGTGCATTGGACAGGATGTTCTGCAGGATGCGGCGCAGCAAGGTTCGGTCCGAACGTACGAGCGCATTGACCGGCCGGAACTTCAGCGTCAGCCCCTTCATCTCCGCGACCGGCTGAAAATCCGAGCGCAGTGACGAAAACAGCGTGTCCAGGCTGACATCGGTGATGTCGGGCTGCACGACGCCGGCATCGAGCTTGGAAATGTCGAGCAAGGTGCGGAGCAGGTCCTCCATCGTCTCCAGCGATCGCTCGACCTGGCGGACCAGGTTTCTGCCTTCCTCGCTGGTCTGTACTTCGGCAAGCGCCGAGACCGAAAGATGCGCGGCGTTCAGCGGCTGCAGCACGTCATGGCTGGCGGCCGCCAGGAACCTGGTCTTGGACAGGTTCGCCAGCTCGGCGTTTTCCTTGGCCGCATTCAAGTCGATGTTCGACTGCTCCAGCCGGCGCAAGGTCGAATGCAGCTCTTCGGTGCGGTTGCGCACCCGGTTCTCGAGCGAAATGGCCGTCTGGAACAGCGAAAAGGCATTGCCTTGCTGGTCCATGGAACGCTCGACGCGGCTGATCAGCGCGGCGTTGATCTTCTTCAGCTTTTCCAGGTCGTCGATGTTCCTGAGCGGCATCCCGGATTTCCTATTCCGCCGCTTCGGCCGCGTTGCGTTCACCGAAGGCGATGCCGGTGAAGGTCTGGTTCAGATGCATCGAACGGTACTGTTCGCCATAGGTGCCGAAGCCGAGGACGTTGTTGACCTTGTAGAGTTCCGAAATCTCGCGATAGACTTGGCGGTTACGCGCGTCGAGCCGGCGCAGCACGCAGTCGAAACCGAGGATCAGGTCGATGCCGCCAAGCCTTTCGCTGACGTCGCTGAGCGCGGCGCGGGTCGCCTCGACCATGTCCTTGGGCTGGGCGACGGCAAGTACGACACCATCGTCGATGGCGCAGAAGAACGACAGCGAGCCGTCCGCGTGCATCTTCTGGATTGAACGGCAGTAAAATTCGCCGCCCACTTTCACCACCACCGGGTGCGAGGCAAAACTCAGTGGCGTCAGCATCTGCGCGACGGCGCCGACCGAGGCGGCATATTCCTCGGCGGCAATGGTGGCGTTGAATTCGCGCACGATGCGGTGGTCGGGATCAGATGCCGTCACCACCAGCTTCTCGTCGGTGGGAACGAAATTGTCGGTCTTGAAGACGTGGAAAGGAATTTCCGTGGTGATCAGCACGATGATGGCGCTGTCGGAGGTCACTTTGCCGTTCGAGATCAGCCGCGTTGTCTCGAATTTCAAATCATCGCCGGCCGACCCGCCGATCAATGGAATATCGTCGAGCCCCCAATGGATGGCGGAGGTCACCGCTTCTTCGGCATAGGACAGCCCGTCGATCAAGCAGAGCGCGAAAGTGGTGTCGGCTCGCTCGTGCCCGAGGCGCTCGCGTAACGAACGCCTCAGCGCCTCGACTTCGCCGGTAATCCCGTCCATGCCCGATGAGGACAGATTTTCGACCATGGTGCTGGCTGCCGAAAACGATGCGGAGGGAAGCAGCATCGCCAGGATTTGGCCTTCCTCCAGCCCCTTGGGCGTTATCTCACCGGCCGTCGAGCAGCCGGCATAATGGAGCGCCGGCGCGTGGGTCTTCAGCGCTTCCGACAGGGCGACGGCCTCTATGAGACTCTGCGAGAAAAACAGGAGGGCAAATCCGGCGTCGATGGCCACTGCTTCCGCTGCCACCGCCCGGGCGAACGCATCCGCGTCAGATTCGTCGGTGGTGAGCACCGAAAGGCCGCATGCATAGCGCGTCCGTGACTTGGCCAGCGGCTTCCTCCTCCATTTCCTCCGACGCTTTTTTTGTGCGCGTCTGGCGCGCCGGCGTCGAGGTCATTGTTGTCTTGAAGCGGCGCTTTGGCAATGAGCCAACATGATGGATTTGAAGTTTCTGCCGTTTGACGGCGTCAGCGCAGCCGCTCACGGACGGAAGGCGACATCGCACCGCGATCGCGGTGGCTGCCGCCAACGCCTGAGACTGCAGACCGTCGGCTTTGGGAAGGGGCCGTATCGGCCCCTTTTCCGTGCATCCCGTGCTTCGGGCGTGTCGTTATCTCGCACTTGCACAAAATTCTAGTGCACTGCAATATGGCAGAGAATGCAGCCTCCAGCCCGCCTTTCGCAGAAGGGACCGGCATGACGGACATCTCCGCGACGCGTCTTGTCGTGTCCAGGCCTGTCGCCGACAGCTCGGCAAGAACCAGACTTGCCTATCTCGACGGCTGGCGCGGCCTGTCGATCGCGCTGGTACTGATCGGCCATTTCTTTCCCGTTCCCGGCATCAATCTCGGCGTCCTGGGCGTCGAATTCTTCTTCGTACTCAGCGGCCGGCTAATGGCCGAGATCCTGTTTGTCGAACACTATCCGCTGAAGAAATTCTTCAAGCGCCGGTTCTCTCGCATCTATCCGGCACTGCTGGTTTTTGTCGTTGCCGCGATGATCGCCCTGTCCGGCACATTCATCGCCTTCAAGTGGAAGGCGGCGCTGACGACGCTGACGTTCACCTACAACTATGCCGGAATTTTCGTCACCCGCGCCGGCGCGCTCGACCATATCTGGTCGCTCTGCGTCGAAGAGCATGCCTACATCATCCTGGCGCTGATCAGCGTTGTCGTCTCGGGGCGATCGCACGTCGTCCTATTGCTAGGTGCATTATCGCTGATCGCAATGGCAAACGGCGCCATCTCCTACTGGGTGCTCGCAATTGGCTACGAGGGCACCTATTGGCGCACCGACGTGCACATCGCCTCGATCCTGCTGTCGGCGGTGATATGCCTGCTCAAGGCCGGCGACAGGCTGCCGGCGCTGCTCAAGGGGCCGCATGTCGCCCTGGCGGCCTCAGTCATAGCAGTGCTGCTTTTCATGGCTGCCGTGCCAACCCCGATCCACTATCTCGTCGCGGTGCCGTTGTTGGCGCTCGCCGTCAACTCGCTCGACTTCAGCAGCCGGTATCTGACCGGGTTTCTAGCCTCACGGCCGATGACGATGCTGGGGCTGTGGTCGTATTCGCTGTATCTTTGGCAGCAGCCCTTTTATCAATTCGTCGACATAGAAGGCAGTTCTCCGTGGCTGATGTTGGCGGCGGCGTTCGCTTGCGCTCTGTGCAGCTACTACATCATCGAAAAGCCGGCCCGCTCCTGGCTGAACCGCAATTGGTAGGGTGAGGCGCCTGCCGTTCAGCCGGCAATCCGTCTTAGATAATACCGCACCTCCTTCCTGCCGTCGTGGATTACCGCGTCGCCCACTTCCACAAAGCCGAGTGCGGCATGGAAAACGTCCGAAGCCGGATTGGGCGGCTCGGCATTGACTTCGCAGGTGACGATCGCCTGGCCGGCGCGTGACGCCTGCTCGAACAGATCCTCATACAGCCGGCTGGCATGGCCGCGGCCGCGCGCTTTGGCGTCGACCACGACGCGATCGACATAGACGAACCGCGGATAGCGCTGGCGAAACCACAGGAAGTTGGGGCTGTCGTAGCTGGCGTCCTGGTGGAACGTCATGATGAAGGCTTCGAGCGCACCGATGCGGCGCGCGTAAAACGCTTCGCCGAGCAGGAAGGAGAGGCGCTCGGGTTCGAGCCACGACAATTCGGCAGCATGCTCGTTGTTGAGCGCGAGGATTGCGGGCTCGTCCTGCGGCGAAACCCGTTCGATCGGCAAACCCACTTCGATCATGTTTTCTTCGATCTTCCAGGATCATGTCCGGGCGGCGGCGATGGTCGCCGCTACCATCGCCTTGTCGGTCACGGTGTTGCGGTATTCGCGGTCGAGGTCGGTGCCGCCCATGCCGACTTTCGGATTGCGGTAACGCATGGCACTCGGCACGTCCTTGAGCGCGGCGAAGTGCATTTCGACCAGCCCGGTTTTCCTCCGCACCTCCGCGATATTCTCGGGATCAAGCCCGCCGCAGCCGAGGATGATGATGCGTTCGCCGGCCTGCCTGACAAGATCGGCGAGCAGGTCAGCGCCTTCCAGTGCCGTGTCGCGCTGGCCGCTGGTCAGCACGCGGCCGACCTTGCAGCGGATCAGCGCCTCCAGCGCCTCCGTCGGGTCGCCGGTCATGTCGAAGGCGCGGTGACAGGTGACGTTCAATCGCCCCGCCGCCTTCACCAGTTCGCCCATGCGCTGCTCATCGATCGTGCCGTCGGTATTAAGGCAGCCGATAACGACACCGGCGACGCCGAGCTCGGCAAGCGCGCGGACATCGGCGAGCATCGAACGATATTCGGCCTCGCTGTAGAGAAAATCGCCGCCGCGCGGCCGCACGATGACGTGGAACGGGATCGTCGCCAGCTCGAGCGCCGTGCGCACCGTGCCGAAGCTCGGCGTGATGCCGCCCTCGATCAGGCTGGCACAGAGCTCGACACGGTCGACGCCGGCGGCTTGCGCGGCCAGCAGGCCGTCTATGCCTTCGACGCAGATCTCGATCAGCGGCAGGCGAGGGCGTTCGGTCTCGGTCATGAGGAATCCGTTGATGATTTCAGCTGGCCAGCGGTAGCATCGGGTCTGGTGCCATGAAAGCCGGAACTGTTGGGTCAACACGCGACAGGACCGCCGACTGTTCCTCCAATTTTGCCGCTTGACACATCCATAACCGCCAAGCTATATGTCAACTCATAGCTGGCGAGTTATTGATTGCACTAACAGCGCGGCCGACCGAAAGCCGAAATGTCGACCTGCAAAAGCACGCCTAAGGAGACCAAAATGCAAGCACGATTGAAAAACCCGGTGATGCTCATTCCCGGCGCCCTGCAGGCGCTGCTCGCGCTGGACAAGTCGACGGAAACGGCTGACCTGTCCTATGTGACGCGCAAGCTCGTCCATTTGCGCGCCAGCCAGATCAACGGATGCAGCCTCTGCGTCGATATGCATGCGCGCGAATTGAAGAAGGCGGGCGAAAAGGACGAGCGCGTCTTCACCGTATCAGCCTGGCGGGAGACACCTTATTTCACCGACGCCGAACGCGCCGCGCTGGCACTGACCGAGGCGGCAACCCGGTTGGCCGACCGGTCGGATCCGGTGCCGGATGAGGTCTGGGACGAGGCAGCCCGGCACTATGATGAAAAAGCGCTTGCCGCCCTGGTCGTCCAGATTGCCCTGATCAACGCATTCAACCGGCTCAACGCAACCACGAGGCAGATGGTCGGCGCCTGGGGCTGAACGGGGCGGGTTTTCGCAAAACCACATCAGATCCGCAGCTTGTGCGAATTCGCGCGCACGAAGTCGATGAAGGCCCGCAGCTTCGGCGGTACGAGGCGGCGGCTCGGATAATAGAGGTGGAGCGGCTGGTAAGCGGGACAGAAGGGCTCCAGCACCTTGACCAGCGCGCCTGAGGTGAGAAGCGGCGCGGCGAGACCCTCGACCGCGAAGGCGAGCCCAATCCCCTGCGCGGCGGCGGTAATGCACAGCGGAAGCGTGTTTGCGACCAGACACGCGTCCGGCGTGAATGCGATTTCGCGCCCCTCCACGATGAGCTCCCAGGGCGAAATCGTGCGGCTGCGGGTCAGGGCGAACGCGATGCAGCGATGGGCGGCGAGGTCGGCCGGCCGCTTCGGCGTACCGTTGCGCGCCAGATAGTCGGGGCTGCCCACCACGACCATCTGCAGGGGCCCGCCCAGGCGCGCGCCTATCATATCTTTCTCCAGAAGCTCGCCGATGCGCAGACCGGCGTCGAAGCCCTCGGCGGCGATGTCGACGAAGCTGTCGTCGCAAATCAGACTAAGCCGTACTTCGGGATAAGCATCCATGAACGGCCGCATTAGTGGCTCGATCAGCAGCGGCGCGGCGATCCAGGGCAGGCTGAGGCGCAGCGTGCCGGCGGGACGGTCGCGAGCTTCGCGCAGTGCCGCACCAGCCGCCCGGATATCCTCGGCTGCCGGGCGCACATGGTCGAGGTATTGAGCGCCGGCTTCGGTCAAGCCAACGCTGCGGGTCGTCCGGTTGAGCAGCCGCACGCCCAGACGCTCCTCGAGCCCCTTGACCGCCTCGCTCAACGAGGCCGGAGCGACGCCGAGCTCGGCTGCGGCGCGGGTGAAGCTTTTGGCCTCCGCAACTTTTACGAAGGCGACGATGCCGCTGAATTGGTCCAGACGCATTGTGAGGATTTTACAAATAGCCCTGTCGAACTCTACTGGTTTTTCCGGCGAACAAAAGGCCTCATGCTGGGTCCGAAGAACGAGCCCCGCCGTTGCGACGGCTCGAACAGGACCGATGACCAGGCTCGCTTTACTCGCCGCCGGCGCTCTTCTGGCGGTGTCTGCCGCCCCAGCAAATGCCGGGCCGCTGGAGGACGCCAACATCCAGCTCATCAAGGACTATTACGCAGCTTACGCGACCGGCAATCCCGAGGCCGTGCGGCCCTTCCTCGCGGCCGACATCATGTGGCGCATTCCCGGTCATCATCCGCTCGCCGGCGACAAACGCGGGCCGGACGAGGTGGTCGCCTTTTTCCGCGGCCTGGCCGAAGGCAAATTCAAGGCCGAGCCGATCTTCTTCCAGGCGCAAGGCGATCTCGTCGTCGACGTCCATCGCGGCTGGTCGAATGTCGGCTCAGGTCCCGAGATCGATCAGCTCTACGCGCTGATGTTTCGCATCCAAGACGGCAAGATCGTCGAGGCACAGAATTTTTTGACCGACATGTACCAGTCGGACGCCTTCTACTGGGTGCATTACCCGCTGAAGCCACTGCCCGGCCGACTGGCTGGCGAGCGCTGAGACGGCGGTCTTTCTCGCAACGCCGCACTTCTCACTCCAAGCCAAAGGAGACTTGCGATGCTTAGAACCCTGACACTTGCCGTCGCAACCGTCGCGGCGCTCGCCGCCTCCAATTCCGTCGCCGCGCCGCGCGTCGAGCGCGTCACATTCACCTCGCACGGTGAGCAGCTCGTCGGCGAACTCTATCTGCCCGACGATCTCGACGTGACGAAACCTCGGCCCGCGCTGGTCGTGACCGGCGCCTGGATGACGGTGAAGGAACAGATGCCGGCCCGCCACGCCCGCGAGATGGCCGACCGCGGCTTCGTCGCCTTGACCTTCGATTTTCGCGGCTGGGGCGAAAGCGGCGGCCTACGCCGCCAGTACGAGGATCCTAGGGCCAAGATCGCCGACATCGAAGCGGCGGTCGCCTATCTCGCGAGCCTGCCCGAAGCCGATCAGACCGCATCGGCGGGCTCGGCATTTGCGCCAGCTCCGGCTACACGGTCACTGCTGCGGCCGAAAACGCCGCGATCAAATCGGTCGCCCTCGTTGCGCCCTGGTTGCAGGATGCCGAAGTGGTCGAGCAGACCTATGGCGGCAAGGACGGCGTCGCCAGGCTTGAGGCCGCGAGCGATGCGGCCGAGGCCGCGTATCGCCGCACCGGCAGACAGGCGTTCCTGCCGGCTGCCAGCCTTACCGACGAGCGCGCGATCATGTTCAAGGTGCCCTATTACACCGAACCCGATCGCGGCATGATCCCGGCCTGGCGCAACGAGGCCGATCCGGCCTTCTGGCGCGGCTGGCTGAGGTTCGACGCCATCCAGGCCGCCCCGCGCCTGCACCAGCCCTTTCTGATGGTGCATAGCGAGGCGGCTGCCATCCCGCAAGGTGCGCACAAATTCTACGCGCGACTGACGAGTTCCAAGCGGGAGCTGTGGCTCGACAGCGTCACCCAGTTCGATTTCTACGATGGTGCCGCGCCGGCAACGGCGGCGAGTAATGCCGTTGCCGCGCACTTCCGTGCGACGCTGGGCAGTGCAGGGGAGGCGGGACAATGAATCTCGTCACCCGCCGGCATGTCCTGGCCGCGGCGGTTTCCGCTGCGATGGTTTCCGCCGTCTCGGCGCCCGCCTCGAGCGCATCTGGAGATGCGCTGACGGTCGAAGACAGGATTGCAATCGCCGAGGCAGTGGCCGGGATCGGCCTCTATGCCGATCTGCGTGAATGGAACCGGGTCAAATCCTATTTCGCGGCCCGTGTCACGACCGACTATACCAGCCTCTTCGGCGGCGAGGTCACGACCAGCGGCCGCGACGCGCTGATCGCCCAATGGCAAGCGCTGCTGCCGGGCTTCGACGCCACCCAGCACCTCATCACCAACATCATTGTCGAAGGCGCCGGCGATGACGCGGTTGCACGCAGCCATGTCCGCGCAGCCCACTGGATCGGCGGACGGTTCTGGACGATCGGCGGCAGCTATCTCCACCGGCTGGTGCGGACGCCGGAAGGCTGGCGCGTCAAGACAATCTCCATCCGCCGCTTGTACGAGGAGGGGACCGCGCCGTGCTGGCCGCCGCTGCCGACCGGGTGAAGTCGGAGGCCAAATGAGTGTTCGGATTTGCGCATGCCCAGTCGCACGGCGAGGTTGCTCGAAGCATCGGCAACATGGATATTGATGGAAATGTCGGGGCAGGCTTGGCGCATGCCGCATTGGTGGCGCCACCGCGGACACGAGACATGACCCTTTCACTGCAAGACGTTTCGGATCGGCTTGGGACTGTAGCGGGTGCTGAAGGTGATCCGCCGACGCGAGCGGTCGGCAGATCACGATTGTTCCAGACCGCTTAGGCGGTCTTGCTCTTCCTCTGGCTCAAAGCGCCTAGCAGCGCCTCAGCTGCCTCGCTCGATGATGCTGGGTTCTGACCCGTGATAAGCTGGCCATCGACGACTGTGTGGACGCCCCAGTCCTTGACCTTGGAGAAAACCGCGCCGAGGCTGATCAGCTCGTCCTCGACCAAGAACGGTACGACATTCGTGAGACCTACGGTCTCCTCCTCGCTATTGGTGAAGCCGGTGACGTAGCGTCCCTGCAAAAACGGCGTGCCGTCGGGATTGGTCACGCGATGCAGAACGCCCGGTGCGTGGCAAACGAGGGCGATCGACTTGCCGGCCGCGATGAAGGATTCGATCAGCTTGATCGAATTCGGATCTTCGGCCAAATCCCACAGCGGGCCGTGGCCGCCGGGGTAGAAGACCGTATCGAAGTCCTTCTGGTCGACGCTGTCCAGGCGCACGGTTTCTGCAAGCTGCGCCTTGGCACCCTCGTCGGCACTGAAGCGCCGTGTAAGGTCGGTCTGGAACATAGGCTCGTCGCTTTTCGGATCGAGAGGCGGCTGGCCGCCCTTCGGCGAGGCGAGGGTGATCTCGGCGCCGGCGTCCTTGAAGACGTAGTAGGGGGCTGCCAGCTCCTCGAGCCAGAAGCCGGTCTTCTTGCCGGTGTTACCGAGAGTGTCGTGGGAGGTGAGTACCATCAGGACTTTCATTGTCGGATCCTTTTCTCAGGTGATGCCGCGCCGGTGAGGCGTCGTAGTCGGTTGATTTGGAGCTCAATCGGCCGCGTGTCGATGCACGGATAATGGCACCTGCCCATGTATTTCAGAAATTTATTTCATTTATTTTACATATTCATGTGAGATTATATCTCGATGAGATACGATCTGAACCTGCTCCTGGTTTTCCTGGCCC
Organism: Mesorhizobium sp. WSM4836; assembly: GCF_055811815.1. Lineage (NCBI taxonomy): Bacteria > Pseudomonadati > Pseudomonadota > Alphaproteobacteria > Hyphomicrobiales > Phyllobacteriaceae > Mesorhizobium > Mesorhizobium sp. WSM4836. The sequence continues at coordinate 57,341 of NZ_JBVVQF010000006.1, read as the reverse complement.
TGATGGAGGAGCGGAGCGTGACACGGGCAGCAGCGCGACTGGGCATCACCCAGCCGGCGCTGTCCAATTCGTTGAACCGCCTGCGCGACACCCTGCGGGATCCGCTATTCATCCGAGAAAGGTATGGCATAAAGCCGACGCAATTGGCCGAGGAGATCGCTCCGACGATCGAAGCAGCGCTGGCGCAACTGGACGACCTCATTTTGAACCAGCAGGAGTTTCAGCCAGCAAAGGCCGAACGGCTGTTCACGCTTGCCCCCAACAGTTACGTGGAGCTTGTGTTGATGCCGGCCCTCGTCGCGAGGACCCGTGAGCTAGCGCCGGGGATCAAGCTCCGCATGACGGCATTTGGCAACGATCTCGCCGAGACCGGCGTCATTTCCGGTACCACGGCCATGGTGATTGGCCGGATCGTCGATCCGCCGGGCAATCTTGTCGTCCAGCATCTTATGGACGATGGGCTCGCCTGCGCGCTGCGCAAAGATCATCCCGACGTTCGAGACCATATTTCCCGCGAACAGTATGAAAGGCTCAAGCACGTGAACGTGCTCCCGCCGGGCCGGCTGCGGGCGGGCCTCTTCCAGGCATTGGAGCAACAAAACCTCAAGCGAGAGATTGCCCTTTCCGTCACGCACTTCCTGGCCGTGCCAGAGATGCTTGCCGTCACGGATTACTGCGCAACGCTGCCGAGACTGATCTGCCGCAGCCTTGAGAGGGATCCGCGCCTGAAGATACTACCGGCGCCCGTCGACCTCGGCACTTTTCCAGTGCAGATGGCTTGGCACATTCGCTACCGCCACGACCCAGCCCACAGGTGGTTGCGTTCGATGATCGGCGAATTGGCAAAAGAAATGACGTCGGAGACCTAAGACGGCTCGCGATGTCCTGACCGCTCAATGGCGCAGCCATGTCCGCGCAACCCACTGGATCGGCGGGCGGTTCTGGACGGTCGGCGGCGGCTATCTCCACCGGCTTGTGCGGACGCCGGAAGGCTGGCGCGTCAACGCCATTGCCATCCATCGGAGGGGGATCGCGCCGTTCTGGCCGCCCGCCGCGGACCGGGTGAAGGCGGCGGAGTGAATTCGGACGTTGCTTGCTGTAGTGCCCGTCGACCGCAGCTACTGGCGCAACACGGTGTTCTTGGTGCCTTCTTCGACCTGGTCGATGACCAGCAGCTTGACCGAATCGGCGCCGACATTGGTCGCTTGATGCCATTGCCCGATCATCTCGATGATGAAATCACCTGTTTGATAGGTGTTGCTCTTGCCGGTCTCGACATTGGTGACCTGGAGCGTGCCGGCCTCGACATAGGCATAGCGCGGAAACGGATGCTTGTGGACCGGCAAGGTCGCGCCCGGCGCGATCTGATAGGCCGAGACCAGGACCTGCACGTTCTTCTGCGGCAGCGTGATCGGCTGGCCGGACGCGGTCTCGGTGCGAGAGGCAAGCGGCGTCACGACAACCGGTGTGCCGCTGGCATCCAGCGCCTGGGCCCTATTAGCAAACAGTGCAGCCGCGAGCAGCAGCGTCGATGCCAAGATTTTTCGCATGATTCCCCCCCGAGCTGCGTCAGCATTGCGCAGCAAGCATTGGCGCGCAAGCTGTCTATTCAGAAGCGCCTATCCCGCTCTTCTAAACATGCCCGGCGTCATGCCATGCATGGCCCGGAACGTGCGGGAAAGATGGCTCTGGTCGGCGAAACCCGCCGTGATGGCGGCGTCGGCGAGACCATATCCCCGTTCGATCAGCGCGCTCGCCCGGCGCCATCGCCGGTCGCGGATATAGGCCGCCGGCGTCAGGCCGATCGCCTTGTTGAAGTCCCGGATGACCTGGAACCGGGTTACGCCAGCCGCGTCGGCAAGCCGCTTGAGGTCGAGCTGCGAGCCAAGTTCGTTTTCGACAAGATCGCGGTAGAGCGAAAACCTTCGCCGTGAGCTGGAGCTTTCGACCTCCTCGGGACGCCCGCTCCAATCGCCATGCCGGACGATCAGCTGTCTCAGCGCCATGAGCAGGGACGTCTCGGCCGTCATTGTGTCCGGGGATGTCGAGCCCTGGTGTGCTGCCATCAATGCTGCAGCGAGACTGCTGTCTTCGATGGTCGCGCGCGAAAATACCGGAGCGCCGTCCCGGCCGAGTTCGCGGGCAAGCGCGGTCATCAGCGGCACCGAGGGATAAAATGTCCGGTAGGCCCAGCCTTCGTCGGCGCCGCGTTCGCCGTCATGCCACTCCTCGGGATTGACGACGGCAATGGCGCCTGCCGGAGCAAGAACGCTTTGACGGCCGATGCGAATGCGCTCGCAGCCGGAGGTGATCAGGGCGATCACATAGGTCGGGTGCGTGTGCAGTTCGTAGCGGTGCCGGGTGAAGCGCGCCTCGAACAGGCCAAGGTCGGCGAAGCATGGATGGCGCCAGTATTTCCCGGTCTCTGCCGCTTCGTTTGTCCTTGCCATGGTCAATCCGGTTCAAGACGCCTCTCGTCCGGCCCTCTATGGCTGGCAGGATCAAACCGCGCCGCCTTTGCCGGCGTGAAAGGAGGCATCATGCTGCATAATGACCCCATCCCCGCGCTGACACCAGAGGTCATAGGTTGGCGGCACCATATCCATGCCAATCCGGAGCTCGGATTCAATGAATACGAAACGGCGCGTTTCGTTGCAGAGAAGCTGCGTTCCTTCGGCGTCGACGAGGTGCATGAAGGGATCGGCGGCACCGGCCTCGTCGGTGTCCTGCGCAGCGGTGGCGGCACACGCGCCATCGGTCTTCGCGCCGAGCTCGACGCGCTTCCGGTGCTGGAGAAAACCGGCTTGGCCTATGCTTCGAGGAGAGAGGGCGTGATGCATGCCTGCGGCCATGACGGCCACACCGCGATGCTGCTCGGCGCCGCCAAACTGCTCAGCGAGTCGCGCACCTTCGACGGCACCGTCACCTTCATCTTCCAGCCGGCCGAGGAGAACGAGGGCGGCAGCATGCGCATGATCGAGGACGGCCTGTTCAAGCGCTTTCCGGTCGAGGCGGTCTATGCGGTCCACAACTGGCCGGGCGTCAGGCTGGGGACGATCGCCGCCCGCGCTGGCGCGCAAATGGCGGCCGTCAACAATTTCGAGCTGACCTTCGAGGGGCTTGGCGCGCATGCCGCCATGCCGCAGCTCGGCGACGACCCGATCCTGGCCGCGGGCGCCTTCGTGCAAGCCGTCCAGCGTGTCGTCAGCCGCTCGGTCGACCCGCAAAGCGCGCTTGTCGTCAGCCTTACGCAGATACATGGCGGCAATGTCGGCAACATCGTGCCGGGCAAGGTCTGGCTGCAAGGCACCTGCCGCTTCTTCGAACCCGGATTTTCCGACCACTGCGAGAGGATGATCGGCGAGATCGCACAAGGCATCGCCGCCGCGCATTCGCTCAAGGCAAGCCTCGACTACCGAAAGGGCTACCCGCCGCTGATGAACACGCCGGACGCGACGGCCCGCGCCGTCGAGGCGGCGGCCTCCGTCGTCGGCCGGGAGAATGTCTTGACCGAGTTCAGCCCCAGTCTCGGCTGCGAGGATTTCGCTTTCATGATCCGTCAGGCGAGCGGCTGCTATGTGTGGATCGGTGCCGGCGAGGTCAGCCCGGGCGAAGGCCTGCACGGCGACCGCTACGTCTTCAACGACGAGATCGTGCCGACGGTGATGCGCTATTACGTCAACCTCGTCGAGCAGACGCTTCCGCCGGCCGGTCCTTCTACAGCAGTTTCTCCGGCGTGATCGGCAACTCCCGGATCCGCTTGCCTGTGGCGTCGAAGACGGCATTGGCAACCGCGGCGGCAACGCCGGTGGCGCCAAGCTCGCCGATGCCCTTGCCGCCGATCGGGCTGGCATGCTCGTCCACCTCGTCGACGAAGTGGATTATGATATTGCCGGGAATGTCGGCGTTGACCGGAATGGCGACCCCGGAAAGGTTCTTCGACAGGAACCGCCCAAGCACCGGTTCGTGCCTGCTCTGCTCCATTGCCGCCATGCCCCAGCCCCAGATGATGCCGCCCGTCATCTGGCTGCGTGCGGTGCGGGGATTGACAATGCGGCCGGCGCTGTAGCTGCCGACGGCGCGACGAAGCCTGAGCAGGCCGAGCCCCGGATCGACGCCGACCTCGATGAAGATCGCGCCGAAAGTGCGCATGGCGAGGCCTTTGCCATGCTGCGCCGGATCGAACGAGCCGGAGCCGATGATCTCGCCGATGTCGGTATGGCTCATAACATCGGCGATCGTCTGACCGCCGGCAGCGCCTTTGCGGCGAATATGGCCGTCCTGCATCTCGACCTCGTCGGGCAGCAGATTGGCAAGACGGGCAAGCTGCGAACGTGCATCTTCGGCGGCGGCGAGCACCGCCGCGCCCACTCCCATGGTCGACGACGAGCCATAGGTCGGCCCCGCCTCCGGCAGCTGCGTATCGCCCATCTCCAACTCGATCTTCTCCATCGGCAGGCCCAGCACGTCGGCCGCGATCTGCGGAAAGACGGTGAGTGTTCCGGTCCCTATGTCCTGGGTGCCGGTGCGGATAAGCAGCGTGCCGTCCCTGCGCAACCTGACCTCGGCCGCAGGTGTCGGGTTGCGGAAACAGCCCATGCTGCAGGTCGCCATGCCATAGCCGATCAGCCAATCGCCGTCGCGTTGCGGCTGGCGCGGGCGCTCGCGCCAGCCGAACAGGCGGGCGCCTTCCTCGTAGGCCTCACGCAGCTTCTTCGATGACCAGGGCTGGCCGGTGGCCGGATCCGTGTCCGCATGGTTGATCAGACGCAGGTCGAGCGGATCGATGCCGAGGCGGTGGGCGAGCTCGTCCATCGCACTTTCGAGGGCCCAGGTGCCCGGACCCTCGACCGGCGCGCGCAGCGCCGTCGGCATGGCGACGTTCGCGCGCTCGACGCGCTGGCTGAGACGCATTGCCGGCGTGGCGTAGAGACCCTTCGAGGCTTCGGTGGCGAACTCGACGAAATCGTCGGTCACGGTGGTCAGGTTAACCACGTCCTGTTGCACGGCAGTCAGCTTGCCCGACCTGTCCGCCGCCAGCGCGATCTTCTGTGCCATGCGCGGCTGATAGCCGAGGCAGGAATAGGCGTTTGCACGGCTGAGCGCCAGCCTGACCGGGCGCTGCATGATGCGCGCCGCGGCGGCGGCCAGCACCTGATGCGGCCAGATCCAACCCTTGCCGCCGAAGCCGCCGCCGGTATGGCGGGAAATCACGCGGACCTTCTCGGCCGGGACATCCATGCGGGCGGCAAGCACCTTGCGGACACCATAGACGTGCTGCGTGGCGTCGTGCAGCGTCAGCTCTCCGTCGTTCCACTCGGCGAGCGTCGCCGAGGGCTCCATGGCGTTGTGATGGCGCGACGGCTGCAGGTAGACGGCTTCGACAGTGGCGGCCGCGTTGCCAAGCCCGCGGTCGACCTCGCCCTTCGTAAACGTCGGCTCCAAGAACAGGAAGCCGCTCTCCCTCGGCACGACCGCAGCCTTGTCGATGGCGGCCCACTCCGGCGGTGCCGGCAATTCCGGCTCGGCGAACTCGTAGCGCAATGCGACGCGGCGGGCACCGGCCTCCGCCGCCTCCAGCGTCTCGCCCAGCACAATGGCAAGCGGCTGGCCCTCGTGGCGTATCTCGTCGCTCTGCATGGGCATGAAGCTCTGTGCCGCCGGCGGGCCTTCGGCCTGCTGCATCTGCGTATCGGGCTCGGCCCTTGGCGACGCGAACCGGCCGAATTTGGGCATGTCCTCATGCGTGAGCACACGCACGACGCCTTCCTCGGCGAGCGCATCGTCGACGGTGATCGACGTCACTCGGCCGGCGGGAACGGGCGCGGTCACCAGCACTGCGTGGAGCAGATCGGGGGCAAAATAGTCGGCCGCATAGCGGGCGCGGCCGGTAACCTTGACGCCGCCGTCAGGGCGGGCAACAGGCTGGCTGATCATCATGACGGCATCCTCGCTGCTCTTTCGATCGCCCGCAAAGCGGCGGTCTTGGCCAGTTCGATCTTGTAGGCGTTCTGCGACAAGGGACGCGCTTCGGCGAAGGATTGCTCGATGGCGGTGCTCAACGCCTCGCGATCGCCGATTTCGGCACCGGCGAGCCGCTCCTCGGCGACGCTCAGCCGCCACGGCCGTAGCGCGACGGACCCCAGCGCCAGGGCCGCCCGACCGATGGTTTGACCGTCCATCTCCAGCACCGCGGCGGCCGAGACGATGGCATATTCGTAGGATTCGCGCTCGCGCACCTTGAGGTAGGCCGATCGCGGCGCCGGCGCCGGCAGCTCGATTGCCGTGATCAGTTCACCTTGCTGCAACACATTGTCCGCCTCGGGCCGCGTGTCGGGAAGCAGGTGGAATTCGGTTGCCGGAATGCGCCGGCCGCCGCTGCGGTGCGCGGTGACGATGACCGCATCAAGTGCTGCCAGCGCCACCGCCGGGTCCGATGGCTGGGTGGCGACGCAATCCTCGGTCCAGCCGAATATCGCGTGATTGTCGTTGATGCCATGCATTGCCGAGCAGCCGGAGCCGAGCCGACGTTTGTTGCACGGCAACTGCTCTTCGGCACGGAAATAGGCACAGCGCGTCTTCTGCAGCAGATTGCCGCCTATCGTTGCGAGGTTTCTCAGCTGCGGCGATGCGGCGTTGAGGATCGCCTGGCTCAACACCGGATAGTCGCGCATGACCAGCGCATGCTGCGCGACATCGTTGAGATGCGTCAGCGCGCCGATCGTCAAGCCGCCGCCGGGCAGTCCCTCGATCCGGTCCAGCCCGTCGAGGCGGGAGATATCGATGATCCGCGTCGGCCCGGCAATGCCAAGGCGCAGCCAGTTGAGCAATTCGGTGCCGCCGGCGAGGAAGGCGCTGTCCGGCGCGGCACCGGCCGCGATCGTTTCACCCAGGCTATCGGCGCGCGCATAGACGAACGGGGTCATTGGCTCGCCCTCCCGGCCGCTGCGCGCACCGCCTCGACGATCTGGGGATAGGCCGAGCAGCGGCACAGATTGCCGCTCATCCATTCACGGATCTCGGCATCGGAGCCGGTATGTCCCTCCTCGATCAGCGCCGCCGCCGACATCACCTGGCCGGGCGTGCAGAATCCGCACTGGAAACCATCATGATCGATGAATGCCTGCTGCACGGGATGAAGCGCATCGCTGTCTGCCAGGCCTTCGATCGTCGTGACCTCGCGTCCCTCGCAGGACACGGCAAGTATCATGCAGGCATTCACACGCTGCCCGTCGAGATGCACCGTGCAGGCGCCGCACTCGCCGAAATTGCATCCCTTTTTCGTTCCGGTCAGATGAAGCCGCTCGCGCAGCAGGTCGAGCAGCGTGACGCGGGAATCGAGATCGGAAAGGCTGTGATCCTCGCCGTTCACCCGCAACCGCAAAAGGTGCCGATCGTGGAAGTCCATTGGAGTTACCTCGAAGCAGATGCCGTACTCGCCGCAAGGACTCGTCCAGCAAGCAGCCGCCCCACCTGTCGAGGCGAAATAGGGCGGTCGATTTCGGGGAAAAGACACTGTTATGCGCCGAAAGCAAAAAACACGCGTTTGAGATTTGCGGCGGGAAGGCTCTGATGCTGGTCACGGGTGATCGCCTACCTCGTTGCCGACATCGATGCCGTCCGGGGCGGCTCTGGCCTCGTCAAGAGATCGTCAATTTGGGGAGAATGCTGACTTCGCCCGAACCGGCATCTTTGTTTCGGAACCGATTCAGACCAGCGATATTGAATCAAATTGTAGTGTCTGGAGTGCGGGTGCATGCTTACCGAGCCTGGCACTGGCCGGCTGTCGTTTGTCGAGTTCCAAATGCCCACGCTGGTCGAGAAGCCACCCAAGGGCAGCGGATGGATTCACGAGATCAAGTATGACGGCTACCGTACGGAGCTGATCATCCAGCGAGGTGCGGTGCAGGCGTTCACGCGGAACGGCTTCGACTGGACCGACAGATACGTCCCGATCGTCCGAGCTGCGGGTAGGCTAAAAATGAAGCGGGCAATCATCGATGGCGAAGCGACAGTATTCGGCGCCACCGGGCGTCCCGATTTCCAGGCGCTACGCCGGGAACTTGGAAAGGCTGAGTCGACGAAGCTGGTCTTCCACGCCTTCGACCTCCTCCACCTCGACGGCAAAGATCTGCGTGAGGCTCCGCTCCTCGACCGCAAGCGGGCATTGCAATGTCTGTTGAAAGACGCGCCCTCGGCGCTCGTCTATGTCGATCATCTGGAAGGTGAAGGCCCGACTGTGTTCGCGCACGCGTGCGAAATGGGCCTTGAGGGAATTGTCTCGAAACGCGCGGATTCTCCTTACCGATCCGGCAGGCAGGAGAGCTGGCTCAAGCTCAAATGCATCAACAGCGACAATTTTCCGATTGTTGCCTTCGTTGAAAAACTGGGCGCCAGGCCGCGCAGGATTGCCTCGCTTTACCTCGGCCGCCGAAAAGGCAACCGGGTGCATTATGCCGGCAAGGCGCAGAGCGGCTACACTCTGCTCGATGCACGGGAAGTTCGCGAGCGGCTGGACCCGCTGATCATCGAGAAATCTCCGCTTGCCGAACCGATAGACAAACCCAAGGCGACCTGGGTACAGCCGACAGTCGAGGCCGAAGTGCAATATAGCGGGATTACCGATGACGGGCTGCTTCGCGAAGCCGTGTTCAAAGGGCTGCGGGATGACCTGAGCTTACCAGCCCACACGCCATTGGTCCGCAAGACGCGGCCACCCGATGAAAGTTCCGGCGTCCCGCGCGAGAACATTCTGCAACTCCTGCCCGACGCCGTAGTACCCTCGAAAGATGAGTTGATCAGCTATTGGAAGAAAGTCGCGAAAAAGGCGCTTGTCCATCTCGGCCGGCGCCCGCTCAAGCTTGTTCGCCATTCACACGGCACCACTTTCTATCACAAGGGCAAACTGCCCGACATTCCAGATTCCGTCCACCAGCTGCGTGTGCAGAAACGCGAGGGCGGAGAAGGCGTGAGGCTGTGGGTCGATGGTCTCGACGGCCTGCTTGGCTTGGTCGAAATGGGCGCCGTCGAACTGCACCCCTGGAACGCAACTGTTGACGACTTCGAGCATGCCGACCGCGTTGTCATCGATCTTGATCCTGGCCAAGGGGTCGAATGGGAGATGGTCCTCGAGACCGCACTAACGCTTCGCGACATGCTGCGTTCGGAAGGACTCGATAGCTGGCCGAAGGTGACCGGCGGCAAGGGCCTGCATGTGATGGCGCCTCTGCAGGCGGTGATCACCCACGACGCCGCTCGGCAGTATGCTCGCAAGCTGGCGCAACAGTTGGTCAGCACGCATCCCGATCGCTACCTTTTGTCGGCTGCGCCAGCCGCCCGCTCAAAGCGCATTTTTCTGGATTATCTCCGCAATGGGCGCGGCAACACGGCGGTAGGGGCCTATTCGCCACGGGCTCGTCCAGGCTTTCCGATAGCTGCTCCGGTTAGCTGGCGTCAGGTTGAAAAGGGAATACTGCCCGATGCGTTCACACTGCAAAGCCCGTTCCAATCGACGCCGAGCGCCTGACGATACCGCATCTAAACACACTCAATGCAGCACTTCACGCCTCCCGGAGGAGGTCGTCCTCGAACCCATCTGTTTTTCGAAGTTACGCCTTTCAGGCAGTGCTGGATTGCAGCGCGCCTCTGTTCCGGGCTCTGCAGTTTCGCTCGGCCTGCTTTGAACTGGGCCTTACCGTCGCTTTGGCAGCCAGCGATCAGCAGTGCTGTTGGACAAATCAATTTGCCGGCGTACTTGAGATGCGGCTCTCCAAGTCGGGCACGTCGTATACCTCAACTGAGTTAACCAGTTTCCTGGGCGTCATTTGCCGATATAGGCGGCCAGCTCGTCAGGCGTTCCCATCGGAAAGGCCTGTTTCAGATGGTCGAGGAATGCGGAGACGCGGGCGCTCAGCAGCCGCCGAGACGGATAGAGCGTCCACAGGGCGATGTCGGGCCGATCGAGATCCCCCCAAAGTACCAGCGTCCCGTCCGCCAGATCATGGCTCACCAGCGACACCGGCACGCGTGCCGCGCCGACGCCCGCTCGCACCGCATCGCGGACCATGATGAGTGACGACAGCGCAAGGACCGGCTCGATCGCGATTGTTGACCGGCCAGCGGGGGTCTTCACCGCCCAAGCCTGTCGATCGGCTGTCGACCGGATGACGGCCGGGGTCGCCAGACCCTCAGCCGGCCGGGCGAGGTGAGGACTTGCCACGACCACCAGTCGATCACGCAGAAAGGCTCGCCCAACGAGGCTCTCATCCGGATCCGGATTGACCCGGATCACCAGATCAAATCCCTCTTCGATCATGTCGACGGCGCGGTCTTCGGTCGTGACCTCGAGCCTTACCTCCGGGTATTTCAGGGCGAAGCCGGCAGCGATCTTGCCCATCGCGGTCTGTGAGAACAGCACTGGGGCGCTGATCCGCAACCTGCCTCGCGGCCTTTCGCCGCCTGAGGCGATCGCCGCCGCGGTCTCTTCGAGCTCGGAAAGCAACCGGCCCGCGCGCTCGAAAAGCGCACGTCCTTCTTCCGTCAGCTTCAAGGCGCGCGCGCCACGCTCGAACAGCCGTAGATCCAGGCTCGCCTCCAGCTCCGTCACCCGTCGGGACAAGGTGGCCTTCGGGCGCCCGGCAGCGCGCGCGGCCTTACCGAAGCCCCCATGGCGGGCGACCAGATTGAAATCGGCAAGGGCAAGTAGATCCATGTGTTCCACCTGTGGGACGGCGTGTCCAGATATAACGCCTACCAACACAAATGTGGATCACTAATTTCTGAGCAGCCATCCGGCTCAACTCAGGAGTAAACCCCATGACCATTCTCGTTACCGGCGCGACCGGCAATGTCGGCCGCAACGTAGTCGAACAGCTCGTGAAGCGTGGCGCCAATGTGCGCGCTTTGGTTCGCGATCCCTCGAAAGCCAATTTCCCCGCTGGCGTAGATGTCGTGCAGGGCGACCTGCTCGATGTCGATTCCCTGCGCACGGCCTTCTCCGGCGTCTCCACCCTTTTCCTGCTGAACGCGGTGGTGGCCGACGAATATACCCAGGCGCTGGTAACGCTGGCCATCGCCCGCGAGGCCGGCGTCGAGCGGATCGTCTACCTGTCGGTGATCCACAGCGACCTCTACGTCAACGTGCCGCATTTTGCCGGCAAGTTCGGCGTCGAGCGGATGATCGAGCAGATGGGGCTCAACGCCACCATCCTGCGGCCCGCCTACTTCATGAACAACGACATCACGATCAAGGACGTCGTGACCGGCTACGGCATCTATCCGATGCCGATCGGAGCCAAGGGCGTCGCCATGATCGACGCGCGGGACATCGGCGAGATCGCCGCGATCGAACTCATCCGCCGCGAGCAGGCCGCCGCGCCGCTGCCGTTCGACCGCATCAACCTGGTCGGCCCCGACACGCTGACCGGCGCGGATGTCGCGGCCATCTGGACGGACGTCCTCGGACGCCAGATCGCGTATCCGGGCGACGACACCGCCGGGTTCGAGCAGAACCTGCGGCAGTTCATGCCGAGCTGGATGGCCCTCGACATGCGCCTGATGGCGGAGCGCTTCCTCACGGACGGCATGGTCCCCGATGCCGGCGATGTCGATCGGCTGACCGCGCTACTGGGCCGGCCGCTGCGCTCCTATCGCGACTATGCGGCAGGAATTGCCGGCTGAGCCCCATCACCGACCTTCTGTCCAGGAGACACATCATGATCTACTCGACCGCTACCGTTCCGGTGAATCCCGGAGGCGAGACCAGGCTGACCCGTGCGCAGATATGGCAGGGCCTGGAACTCAAGGCGCGCGACGCCCGCCTGTTCCTGCCCCCAGGCCTCTGCACCCGTTGCGACGTCGTTGATGAGAGCGCGACCCACTTCGTGCGCGAAGCTACGATCGCCGGTGCTGATCTGCGCGAGATCATAATGCTCGAGCCGGAAAGAAAGGTCACCTTCTTCCAGGCGACCGGTCCGCGCGAAGGCGCGATCATCAACGAGCTGTTCGAGGACGAAGCGGGCGAACTTCAGCTCAAGTTCTACTGTTATCTCGGCCTGCGCGGCAAGGAGCCGAACGGGCCGGAGGAGCAGGCCGAGCAGGCGCAGTTCGACAGCAGCATGGGCTACAAGGCCGCTCTTCTGTCCACGCTGAAGCGCACCCGCGAGTTGATCGCGGACGGCCGGCTCTGACCGTCACCATGACTATCAACCTGGGGGCCGCCTAATAGGAGGCGGCCCGCCTTCCGACGTAGCTACTATGCAAATTCCGAAACCGACAACATCCGGACTGGCCAACCGAACATATTGGTTCTTGGAGCGATCGGCTGGCCGGAGACACCCGCGACGAGAAGGTTCTGCGCTACGCGCTCCAAGGCCGGGGGGCCGTCATCAGCTCACTCGGCACGCCCATTATTCCCACCGTAATTCCAAAAAGGTGCGCCGTCGCCGTAATTCTCAGAAATTTCTACCAAAGATTTCTGCGGTGCGGCGCAGCACCGACCAATTTTGTACGATTCTTACGCACCATTGCCGCCGGTCTCGGCGGGAGTATCATCCCCTTTGGCGTGTCCCTGGGGAGGCTGACGAGCGTCGTGCAAAGACTCAGTCCAGTTCTAGAGCAAGTAATCTTCGCACTCATCAATAGGGCGGACCGCCGGGACACTGTCTCGATCAAAGCGGCACTAGACGAAGTTCGGGAGTCTGCGCCTTATCTGGTGGCATCTGACGACGAACTAACGGAGGCGATTGTCGAGGCAGCGACTGCCATGAGCCTGTTCGTGTGTTTCGACGGTCGGAGTAGTCCGCTGATCGAACCAAGGTAGCGTCACTTCTAACAAACATTCCTGACGCCTAATGCAACCATTCCCTGACCTGCGAGTTGCGCGACAGGCGGGGAACCTCGGCCGACATGACAAAGCGCGACAAAGCTGGGCATAAGTCCCTTGCAGACGCCGTTCGGGAGTTGATCGGAACCGAAGACAATCGTCGTCATGTACAGAAGCTGTTTGGGCCAGTCGAAACAGAGCTAACCCCAACCCTAGCTTCATTACTTGAGGCGATTGGTAAGGCCAGAGACGACGAAACTCCCTAGCCGCTCTAAGTTCATCCTCATGGCAACCCTCGGCATTGGCGCCGACTTGCTCGAGCTTTCATGAAGGCGCGCGATGCAGGCTGAGCGCGGACGAGGAAGATCAGCGCCCTGACCTGTCCACGATGGGGAAGCCGTAGCTCGGAATCGAGACGCTTGCCCGGCCCTCAGTGACTCGCCTGCGTATCGTGGTCGTGATCGCAACCAGTCACCGATGTCCCGCGCCATACGCTTGAGTCTGGAGCGGACGGTGCCCTAGTCAAGATGTTTCTAATATACATGCGGCCTGCAAGATTCGCCGTTGGCGAGGCGGCCCAGCGGCTTGGTTGCGGGGGGTGTCAGCTAGAGGCCGCTGGGCCTTGACGACCAGCGAGCTTAAGAGGAGGCCCTGTGCTGGCTGGTCAAAACCTTGCGCTTAGGGCAACGGAAAAGCATCATTCGAACGAACACTTTCGTCAACGAGGAGGGAGGGAATGCGGTTGGCGGCGCTTTACCCATTACATAGCCGGCCGTCAGCAGTGGTGACGACTGGCACAGTTCGTGGAGTGGCGGGCGGAATCGTCGCTCACCAATTACATTCTTCCACAATAGGGAATCTCAGACGTAGTGCCCATGTTCTCGGCAGTGTGAAAACCGTGGTGTCAGCCAAACAATGAAAACGCCCGAGCCTCTACGCCTTTGAAAAATATTGGCTCGCCGGAGCCGACGAAGCAGCGAAATACGAGCTCGCCATAGCGCTCCACCGACACGCGCCACGGCCGCATCAAGTGCGAAAACCTGATCGTGACCGCGCAGAAGCACTACGCCTTGCAGGTGGGCGGCCGCCATCGCTTCGGGATCGCGCCGTTGCACTGGCGCAAGAGCGCGGCGAGGTGCGGGCCCGCGATTTCACCGAGATCGGCATCCCACGGTGCTATCTCTCCCGGATGTGCGAAGAAGGGCTGCTCGTGAAGGTCGGCAATGGCCGGTATCGAGCCACTGCGTTGAAGGCGGCCTGACCTTCAGGCCGGGCCGAACGCGCCATAGGATCGCGCCGCTTCGATGACCTCGCCAGTCCGGCCTTCGCGGAGGGCGTCGATTGGGCGCGGGTTACGGCCGCTCTCGTGCCTTCCATCGCCCACCAATGTTCCGCCGGGATAAGCGGCTCGCGTTGGACGGTCGCGTGGACGCTCTGTCGCCCAGTTGTACGTCACAGGGCGCGCGCTTGACCAGCCACCCCGGCCATAGCGCCAATGCCAAGCATGCACTAACATTCCAGCTTGACCCCCGTTGGGGCTGGCCAGTGATCCGTTCAAACTGGGGAAGTACCCATGACCAATCATTGCTGTGGACCGGGCTATGCTTCTCCAGCAGAGGCGATGAGGGCACCTCGCGAAAAGCTGCTCTATACGATTGCCATCTACACTGGCACGGGCATTCAGAAGCCGGACTATTTGTGTACCATTGATGTCGACCCGGAGAGTTCGACCTACAGCCAAGTGGTTTCACGTTTGCAAATGCCGGGTATTGGCGATGAGCTTCATCACATGGGCTGGAATGCCTGTTCGTCGTGCCATGGCGATGCGAGCATGGAGCGGAAGTATCTGATTGTGCCGGGTGTGCGCTCGACCAATCTGCATATTGTCGATTGCGCAACCGATCCCCGCAATCCGACACTGTTCAAGGTCATAGACGGCGCTGAAATCAAAACCAGGACCAACTTGTCGGCGCCGCACACAGTGCATTGCCTCGGCTCGGATATCATCATTTCCATGCTTGGCGACGCTCAAGGCAACGCCCCAGGCGGCTATTTGCAACTCAACAAGGAGTTCGAGATTGTCGGCCGTTGGGAAAACTCCATGGGCAGCATCAAGTTTGGTTATGATTTCTGGTACCAGCCGCGACATAACGTAATGGTCAGCTCGGAGTGGGCCGCGCCCAATACCTTCATGCCTGGTTTTGACCTGGAGGAGGTTGGCCATCTGAAATATGGCCGAGAGATCCATTTCTGGGATTTTGAGAAGAGGGAGCCAAAGCAAACATTCTATCTCGGTGAGGATGGCTTGCTTCCACTCGAAGTGCGATTCCATCACAATCCCGACAGCAGTCACGGCTTTGTTGGCGCGGCCCTTTCTGCAAACATCATCCATTGGTGGAAGGATGCGGCGGGTGATTGGCAATGGGAAAAAATTGTCGATGTTAGCAATGAGCCACATCCCGAATGGCCGATCCCGATACCGGGCGTGATCTCGGTCATTCTGCTCAGTATGGACGATAGATACCTCTATCTGTGCAACTGGTTGCATGGCGATATCCGCCAGTATGACATCTCGGACCCGCACAACGCCAAGCTCGCCGGACAAGTGTGGATGGGCGGACTTCTCGGCCGTGCGCCTGAGGTCAATGGCGTGAAAGTGACTGGCGGGCCTCAGATGATACAGCTCAGCCTCGACGGCAAGCGCCTTTATGTGACGACCTCGCTCTTCTCGACCTGGGACAATCAGTTCTATCCGGAAATCCGCACCAATGGCGGATGCATGCTGATGGTCAATTGCGATACGGAAAACGGCGGCATGGAAATTGATCCGCGATTTGTCGTGGATTTTGGCAAGGAACCAAATGGACCAAGCCGCTGCCACGAAACCCGTTATCCCGGCGGTGATTGCACGAGTGACATCTGGGTATGACCAGCTTCACCATCACCCTCGCCAACCAAGGCGGTGCGGCCTTTGACGTCGATCACCGCAAGCCCCTCTTGCAAAGCCTGCGCGAGCAGGGCGTGGACCTGCCCTACGGGTGCAAGTATGGCGGCTGTATAACCTGCGCTGCCAAGATAATCAGCGGCAAAGTCAGTCAAAAGGCCCAGCGGGCGCTGAACAACCGCCAGATCAACAATGGCTATATAATCCTCTGCGTTGCCCGCCCTATGAGCGACTGCACGCTGGAGGTCGGCGTTGAAAGCCACGACAAGCTCTATCGCAACCCCTTCCTAGATCCCTTGGCCGCACACGAATTGAAAGCCGATATTGCGACCCCGCTGGAAGCAAAGAAATGACCCATATGAATCATAATGAGCCCTATTCGGAGGCTTATCTGCAAAACATTCTGAAGTCGGTCAAAACCATCGCGATGGTGGGGGCCAGCCCCGACAAGACCAAGTTTTCCTATGGTGTTCTCAGGGTTCTGCACGAAACCGGCTATGACATGATCCCAGTCAATCCCACCCCCGGTCTGGATGAAATTCGAGGGTTAAAGGTGTACGCGTCACTGGCGGCCATCGACCGGCCTGTGGATATGGTTGAGGTTTTTCGCCGCTCCGAAGACCTGTTGGAAGTTGCACAGGAAGCCATCGCAATTGGTGCCAAGGTTCTGTGGAGTCAGATTGGGGTGCGCGATGACACTGCCGCCCTGTTGGCGGAGGAAGCGGGCTTGAAAGTTGTGATGAACCGCTGTCCCAAGATTGAGTTGTTCCGCCCCTTCTGGAAGCCGAAGTTGCACTTGGGAATATGATTGCAGGGTCACGGAATTCGGCGTTGTCGCGGTAGCTGACCTGTTCCCTTGGCCTTAGAGCCTGTTCCATCCCGATTGAATCGGGATGGGGCTCTATCTCTTTGTTTGAGCATGATCTTTTCCGAAAACCGGATTCCACTTTTCGGGATCATGCTCTAGACGTTGACTGATTTTTGCCTGAGGTAAGATGCCAGATGGTCGCTGAGATCACGCGCGTCGTCGCCGGCGCCGTCGATCAGCGCAGACTTGCGGCGGCGCAGAAACTGCATCCCCATCAGGTACATGCCCGGATGTTCCCCAACGCCGCCGTCGTGACGGACGTGGCCCTTGCGGTCGAGGACCGGCAATTCCAGCCAGGAGTAGTCCGGCCGGTAGCCGGTGGCCCAAATGATCGTCCTGATCGCGCCTCCGGTAAGGTCGAGGCCGAGCGGCGGGTTGTCCTCGACACGGGTCGGCGGCAGGCGATCCGGCGGCCCGACCGTAGCGTCAAGGCCGTTGGCGCGCGCCCATTCGTCGATGAGGTCGAGCAGCCGGGTCATCTTGAGATCGGAAAGCGCGCACATGTTGCGCAACGACCCCGCAAACTGGGCCTTGCCGTCTTCGGTGATGCCGGCGAGACGGCCAACGAGCCTGACGCCGAGGTCGACCAGCGCATTGAGGTCGAGGGTGGTGCGGTCGGGGGTGCCGGCAAGCTGCAGCGAAGGGACCCGTCGCGCCCGCCTGATGTCGTCTACCTCGTCGTAGCGCTCGTCGAGCACACCGGCGGCGTCCATCCACCATTCCAGGTCCTTGCCGCGGTAGACGCGCGGCGCCCGGATGTGCTCGCCCACCGACAGGGTCACTTGACGCCCCGAACGTTGCAGCTCCTGTGCGATCTGGGTGCCGCTGGCCGACGCGCCCGCCACCAGCACGCCGCCGTCGGCGACCTGAACCGGATTGCGGTAGGACTGCGCCGTCAGCATGGCGACCGACGGCGGCACGCGGATCGCGAAATCGGGCAGGCGCGCGATGTTGCACGCGCCCGACGCCAGCACGACAGTTCGGCAACGCCACTCGCCGCGGTCCGTGCGCACGAGATATCCCGCCCCGTCGCTGCGAACCGAGGTAACGGTCGTGTGTGTTCTGGCTGGAGCAGCGATCGCCTTGGCATAGTTCCCGAGGAAGTCGATCACTTCAGGCATCGTCCGGTAGCTGTCGGGGTCGTCGCCATCGTAGCGGAAGCCCGGCAGCCGGCTCTGCCAGTTCGGGGTGAGCAGCCGCAGCGAATCCCATCGCTCGGTGCGCCAGGTATGGGCGATCTCGCCGCGCTCCAGCAGCACATGGTCGATAGAGCGCTCCGCGAGGCAGCGGCTCATCGCGAGCCCCGCGTGCCCTGCGCCGACTATCACTGTGGTGACGGAATTAATCGCGCCCTCTCATCAGGAGAGTCTACGGCTCGAAGCGCCTTTCAATTCACCACGACCGTGACGTTCGTCGGATTGGTAACAATGTCATAGACAGCCGACCGCTTCTGCGACTGAGCGACGAGAGCCTCGATGTCCTCGCGCTTGGCGTCAGCGTCAATGTTGTACTTCACCGTGATACCGCTGAAGCCGTTGCGGACGTCGCTGTCGATGCCGAGTATGCCCGCGATATCCATGTCGCCTTCGATGGTCGCCTTCACCGACTTCAACTGGATGTTCCGGTTCTGGGCAACAGCGGCGATGCCGGCGGTCAGGCAGCTCGCCAGCCCGACCAGCACGTATTCGACAGGCGTGGCGCCCTGATCCAGGGATGCGAAGACCTCCGGATGGTCGGCATCGAATGCGAAGGTGGTCTTGCGATGCTGGTCCTGGCCGAGACCGTAGAAGCTCTCGACCGTCGAGTGGCTGTGGGTGCCATCCTTCCATTCGCAGGCCGCGCGCCACTTGAACTGCGCGGCCTCTGGGGCGTTGGTAAGCGCTTCGCGCGCGCCGAGCAGCGCCTCGACGTTAACGCCATTGTTTGCCTGTACTTCGGAAGCCATAATTATTCTCCCTACTTTGCACTGGCTTAAAAACCCGACCGATCCCACTGACCACCTGATCAGATTTCACCAGGGGGTGGCATGCTATGGGTAGCGAAGCGTTTCTTCAAGTTGTTTCCGTAGAGATATAGTCGCCCTCGTGTACCGACTTGCGCCTTTCCAGGCTGAGGGTGCCCTGCGTGTCTGTCGGCGTCGGTTCCGCAGCCCAGGTGCCGGCCATAGGCATCGTGATGCAGTTCTTGAAGGTCGCCGGCAAGCTAGCGGACTGCATTCCCGCAGGGCGATCTTCCCGGCGCTGCGAACTGCTGGTTCGCCGCCGTTAACGGGCATTCAGAAGCTGTGAAATCAATTTCGGGTGCTGGCGCGACGACGACCTCCAGCGCGGTCAACTGCAATGTCTGCTTCCGGGCGGAGGCAAAGTTCGCCTCTATAGCCGACATGCTGGCGCAAGGCGGACCTGCCTGATGTTTCATGCGCGAACGCCTGAGATGCGAGCGCCGCCATTAACCATCGATTAACTCTCCGGTCGCCTTTAATTCAATTTTGCAGCATACTGATTTGGGTAGCGAGGCTGCTCAAGCAGACTGGAACAAGAGGGTAATTCTCCTGTTCGCGCACTTGTCCCTTCACTCGTGCGCGACAGTCGAATTGTAAAAAGAAACGACGGAACACCGTCGTATCATGGGGAGGCGCCAGCATCATGTTTGATGAGGAGCGCCTGAATGAAGATCGAAGACGCAGTTACGGCTGTCACGTCAGAAGCGAGCACGCTCATGTCTTGTCTCGGCCAGCCCGTTGTCGCCTACCACGTCATGGAAATCATGAGAGAGACAGACCTGGCCCACGCCCGCGAGATGCAGCACGCGCTGATGCGACGAAGCATCGAGGCTCTTGTCGATGACGGCCTGGAAGGCGTCGCCGCCGAACATTTCGCATCCCAGTTCGACGGCCGTGTCGGCCTGACTTGGAGACTCCTACACGCATCCGACGGCGTGGCGCATTGATCACGACCAGAGCGGTCCTGGTCAGCTCTGGCAAGATCAGCTTCGAGGAGCGAAGCCGATGATCGGCGAAGCCGCCGATCGTTGGTATTTCCGCACGGCTGCCGCCGATCTTGAGATTGCGGCTTGCGAGGAATAGGCATGGGCGGGGGAGGCCGATATTCTACGCTTGGATTCGCGGTCCTCGACGCTCTGCCACTCTGGAACCAGGACTAACGCGATCAAAACGTAGCGAAAAATCGCACGCAGGCCCGTAAAATAGCGCGCCGGCGCAGAAAAGGCGGTGGCTCCCCGGGCCGGACAACTTGTCAAATCGAACCGGAGAAACTTTATGCCTGAAAGTCGTTATATTTCAATCGCTTAAGTAGGCCACCTCTCCCGAGGTGCCACCGCGTTGGTGTACCTCCATGGGTAGCAGTGGTGTGCCTCAGGCGTCAAGCCTTGATCCACTGAGAGTGCGCTTGGGTCCCAAACCCTTGTCTCGCTCCGCGCACCGTGCCGGCAATACCTTGCAACCTTCGGGTCTGTGAATTGTCTTTGCCAGAACGCGGCTTCCTCAACTAATCTATTTCCTAGATTATTCCTAAGCAACAGCAGGCTGTATGCATGCAGATGAGAGGGACTGCCAAACGACATCTAAAGTCATGCTTTGCTGGAACGGCTCTGTGCTACGCTGCTCTTAGGTGGTCGGTAGAATGACTGGGTCAAATGCTCCCCGGGTTTGGCTGGGCTCGCCATGCGTTGCGGCCCTAACCCGCTTCCATCAGCCGCTGCACCTGTGACGCAGAGAACGGCTGCCCCCGTGCGGTCGTGTGGCCAAGCCGTGCAAGCTCCGCTGCGATTTCCCGCAGGCTCCTTGCTTTGCCCGTCTTGGGGCTCTTGCGGGCCAACCGCTTCGCTTCCTTGATCAACTCTGGGCTGGACACGCGATAGCCGTGGTTGCCTTCCACACGCCTCCCGGCTGCCTTTGAGGCCCGGTCACGAGCGCCCCTAAGCTTCGCCACAAGCTGCGCCTTCTCAAACTCAGCCACGGCCCCGAGTATCTGCCGCACCATGGCTGCCGTGGGCGTGTCGTCTGTGAAGCTGTCGGGCGCGTCGACGGGGATCAATTCATAGCCGAGCCCCTGAAGCAGCCTGTGTCCAGCTATCTGCACGGCAAGGTCACGCGCGAACCGGCTGGCGTTCTCGATCAGGATCACCCGCGCGCCATTGCCGGCCATGTATTCAAGGAGGTCTTGGAAGCCGGGGCGCGTGTCAATCGGGTCAGCCCCACTCACTGCCGCATCATGGAACTCCCGAACCACCGTGATGCCGTGCCGCTTGGCATACTCCTCAATCGCCTGCCGCTGCCTCGGTGCGCTGTCGCCATCGACATTAGTCCGTGAGGAGGTCCGAAGGTAAGCAACTGCCGTGAGCATTCTCTAGGGTCCTATCCGTTGCACCACAAGCCATTGGGCTCGTTACGTGTACCTAATACTTGAGAATTAGGTACACGGTCAAGGGAGTGCGGTTGGATAGTGGCAGCCGCCGAAGGGCTGCCCGTGCGGTTATGCTGGCTGACATGAACACGCTCTGGTGACTATTCGTCCCATTGAAGGGAAACCATGCGCGCGGGCTTATTTGTGGCCTGTTTCCTCGGGACGCTCGCCGCAATGGGTCGCGCCTAGGCACGCGCGTCCTATGGCAGCTCGGGCCGTGGAAATGCCTCCGTGCAAGCCTTCGGCTCGCCCATGGCGTGCGTGGCATAGATCAGGCAGCGAATAGCCGTGGCGCGGCGACGACCAAAGTAATCGGCCCCAAGCGTGGCCGCCAAATTGGCGACTTGCAGAACAATGAGTACTGTGATGGCGGTTTTCATGGTCTCTTCCCCCTGGCCGGCGCGGCCCCAAATTCAGTGCATCAATCCCACGAAATGCCCGCCACCGCCACTGGCACCCTCTACGCATACGCGCGGAGCTACAGACAGGATGATTGTGGGAGGGAAGGCGACCCGAGCGGCAGGACGTGAGGGAAACGAAGGGGGCACGGGGGGTCGTCGCGCGAGCCAGTTATCCGATCCCCCGCTCAGAAATTTTTACCAAGCATTCCCGAGGAACAAATCTGTTCGCCGGAAGGTTCGGTCTTATTGGCACGTAGGCCGCCCATGCCTGAAGTCGACAAAACAAAACAGAAGGTCATCGCCGAGGTTGTGCGGCGGTGGATCACCTCAGAGGTAATCCGCAATTACCTTCGCAACCTGCTAAATCTGCCTGTAGAACGGGAGCTGTCGGCTGAGCAAAGGGACTTGCTGCAGGAACTTGATCGGGCCGACAAAGAGTGACTGCATGGCGCTCCATTGGTTCTCCCCGCCGGTCCCTGTCAGGACCGAGGGTAGCGGTTCGACGCGCAAGGTCAGAAACGCTGAAGCAGCCGCTGAGGAACTCCTGAAGTGGACCAACCATGGCCTTCAGTGGGACCTCGCGGTGCGCGTCTGCATCGCTGTGATTTCCGACCAGATGGAACCTGAGGAGGCCCGGAAGGCATTCCTGGCTGCCGCTAAGGAGCAGGGCACGTTAGTTCCCCCGTAGGGTGAGGCCCGCGACCGAGAGGAATTGGCGGCGGAACCCCAACAGTGGCTGCACCGAGAAGGATCGACCGCGTTAACCGGCGGGGCCCTGCATTTGTTCCCAAATGCGTGAGGCGCTACAACCGAGTTGGGCAGCCAGCTCTTCCCGCTCTAAGTTCATCCTCATGGCAACCCGCCCAGCACCCTGAACCAATTTTGTACGATTTTTACTCATCGTTGATGCCGATCACGGCGAGAGTACTATGCCCTTCGGCGTGTCCCTGGGGAGGCTGACGAGCGTCGTGCAAAGACTCAGTCCAGTTCTAGAGCAAGTAATCTTCGCACTCATCAACAGGGCGGACCGCCGCGACACTGTCTCGATCAAAGCGGCACTAAACGAAGTTCGGGAGTCTGCGCCTTATCTGGTGGCATCTGACGACGTACTAACCGAGGCGATTGTCGAGGCAGCAACTGCCATGGGCCTGTTCGTGTGTTTCGACGGTCGGAGTAGCTGTCCAGCGCAAGCCAATGGTAGGAACAGCCTATGACCAGTAGCAGCAGTTCCATGAGTGGCATTGCCTATCCTGGCGACCTGGTTCTCTTGAAGCAGGTCTTCGATCGCGTGTGCGCCGAGGAAGGTATTCCAGTAGGAAGCGAGCAGGCGGAGCGCCTGAGCGTGAGCGCAATGGAACTCTTCTCGGACGGCGTGTTCGACGAGGCTGTTCTTTATGAACGCCTTCGACTTTATGCCCGATTGTAGCGTGGAAAGCGCATGACCTCCCATCATCAGGAAGCCGTGACGAGCCTTGTCGCTCGTTATGAGACCCTTGTGTCGATACAAGACAGAATTGTTGAACGCGACCGGCGCTTCGGTGAACCTGCCGAGAAGGACGAGGCCGTTTTGCAGTGGCTGTTGGTCTCACTACTGAAGGCCCGCATTGCCCTGGAGCGCGAGATCAGGCCGACGTTCTAGTTGGTCAGCCGGTTCGGGCCGCCCCAGATTCCCCTCATCGCAACTCATTGGTTCTCCGCGGAGTCCTTGTGGACCCGCAGCTCGAACTTGATCACTGCCTCTAAGAACGTCTCGTCCGTCTCGTCGCGAACAGCCATCACAAATTCTCGATAGGGGCCATCCGGCAGCTTATCTTTAGTAATCTCAACCAAGGCCTTCACCGCCTCTTTTTTCGCAGCTTCGAGGTTGGGCAGATCGCTACCTTCAACATCGGGGAAGACTTGGTCGGTATCGGTGAAGTGGAAGAAAAACCGGGGCATCCCTAGGAACAGAGTAACGCGGGAATGGTTCACGCTTGCGTCACGATTGCTGTACACGGCCCTTGCCGCCCTAGATTCCCCTCCTGGCAACCTATTGGTTCGTCCCGCCGGTGTTCAACGCGAGGGCAGCCCTCGAGCAGCTCAAGACGTGGACCCGGAGAGGACCTCGCTGGCACAAGGCGGTGACCCTCTGCCTGTCAGTGCGGCTTGGATTGGAAGTCGATTAAGATATGCCGGCGCTCTTTGCCGTATTGCTGGACGCGTTTGACCAGCGAGAGCAGGAGATAGCTGAGGAGCCCTCGGACGCTTTCGTCCATCGAATTGATCCTTAAGACTGCGGTAGTATCATCGAACCCTTACAACCGGGGGGTTGGATGGGCGTTGCAAGGATCAATCCAGTTTTGGAGCAGGCAATTGATGCAGTCCTCAACAGGGCTGACTGGGGGGACACAATATCGATTTCTGTCGCGTTACGCCGGGTTCGGGAGGCGGCACCTCATTTGGTCGCGACAGACCAAGAGATAAGGGACGCCATACTCGAAGTTGCCGATGCCCTTCGGCTGTCAGTAGCGGACAATGACGGGTAGTATCCACCGGCATTCCCCGACGGCTCACAAATCCATCTGACCAAGACGGGACCCAAGTGGAAGAAGGCTCTGCAGCTCTGCACAGAGGCATTGGCGGGCGGAGCGTCCCCAGAAGAGGCACGTATGGCCTTCGAGGCTGCTAAGGAGGAGGGATGCTACGCTCCTCTGGTTAGGTCTGCATTCCGCTTGCTACCGCGTCCCCCGTCTGATTAGGGCATGCCGGTCACGGTGGAAATCAACACCGGCAACCGCCGGGTGATCGAGTTCCTGTTCGTTGATGGAGATGACGGATGAGGGATGTTATGAAAGATAAAAACGCATTCTTGAAAATCTTGCATGTGTCAACTCTGACCATAGCACTCGCCTTCGACGTCTTAGGAGCGCTGGCACAAAATAATTCTGATTTCGACGAAAAGGCATTCGTGAAGATGGTTCTGTCAGGTAAATGCGACGACGCATTCCGCTCTATTTGGCACAGAGTGGCGACAGGCGAAGTAAAACCGACAGAAATACTTTCACATTACATCGATAATCAGATTGTTCTAGAGGATTTAAATAAGTCCAATATGTCTGACAGAAAGATCTCCCTGATGCTTCGGATGAAGATTTTTGGTCGCGGCAGTCGTGGAAGCGATAATCGATTGATGCGTCGTTTGTTGTCGCCAGAAATTATGCAGCCTGGGGGCAAAAAAATCGGAGCGTGTCTGGCCGCCTCTAAGCGCTCTGGAGAGGCAGTGCAGGAATGCATTGAGAATGCGCAAGCCGTGGGCATAGTCGACGACTTTATGAAATTCTACTTCTACGCCGACAAAGCAATGAATGACGCTGTCGTAGTGCAGTGCGGGAGGAAGTAACATGTGGGGTGGGGGCTTCCCGTGTCCCTGTGCCCCCTCGGCTACGCCCTGAGGAGAACTTCAGGGGAGCCTTGGGGAACCGGCCAACCGTCACTCCATGTCAGGTACGTCGCCCCCAACAAAGAGCGTCGTCGGCTCGCCGTATTCGCCCAGCGCCGAGTTAGCATCACGGGACCACGCAATGACACCGACATGTTTGCCCGCAAGAGCCTTCGCGGTCCTTATGGCCCGATCTTCCGACTGCTGCTCGGCTGGACCGAAGACAGGCTGAAGGTCGCCAGTGTCATCACGGTCGAAGGCAGTGACGACAATGAGCTTGGGAGTCTTCTGCTGCGGTAGGGTGCTCTCCGACATGCTGACGGCCTTCCTCTGATGCGAGCCTTATTCGGCGTCGCTGGCGTACCATCTTCGGCGGTGCCATCCCCTGCTAAACCCATGGCTCAAAGCGGGGGCCGCTAGGGCCAGCTCACGCTCCAGGGCAGCGTTGGCGACAAGAAGCACCTTGACGGCTTCTCTGGCGCCACCATGGGCTGCTATGGCCTCGGCGGTCGCAAGCTCCCAGTCGTGAGAATCAAGTTGCTGTTCCTGCGATCTCTCGGTTTGTTCTCCCATGGCTGTTGGTCTCTCTGGGGCTGTCAAAGCGGCATTGTGTGGTTCCACCTGAGTGTCTCCTAATGGCGCGCTCCAGCAGTGAACAAAAGTGGAACGAAATTGTCAGTGGTGGATTGACCGGAGGAGGAATTAGTTCCTACTTTGGGCCATGCCTGACACTGGTGGAAGACGTAAACGCGGCAGCGAATGGAAGCTCAGCAATGCCCACGAGGCAGGGCAGCTTGTGCGCATTCATTGCGGGCTCTGCAACGTCAAGCGCTGGCATCAGCCGGGGACCTGAGGCCGAACTGGTGGGGGACAAAA
This sequence comes from Mesorhizobium sp. WSM4836, assembly GCF_055811815.1. Taxonomy (NCBI): domain Bacteria; kingdom Pseudomonadati; phylum Pseudomonadota; class Alphaproteobacteria; order Hyphomicrobiales; family Phyllobacteriaceae; genus Mesorhizobium; species Mesorhizobium sp. WSM4836. The sequence continues at coordinate 31,587 of NZ_JBVVQF010000006.1, read as the reverse complement.
TGACCTGCGAACGGTGCGACAAGAACGAGTCCATGCATGTCGAGACACAAAACCCGACGGCACGAGAACGGCAGGACATTCGGGTCACGCGGCTTGCCGAAACAAGAACGGTGCGGCGGGTTATTTGGCGGGACGAGGACTGAGAGAGCCTGCTTTGACCTTTTTTGCCTCTCCGTCTTGGCAGCCATACGACAATCCGTCACCCAAGCGCGCTCCTCCGGGGCGAATTTCCTTCTCGAAAGCGGACGTCCGGCGCAACCAGCCCGCAGGACCGCAAAGAAGCCATATCCCTTGCCTCCAAATGGCGGACACGGTCGAGAACCGGCCGGCACCTTACATAGCGGCACTCCATCTTCAATCACCAGCGTGGAGCGAAGCAGAACCGTCGATGGTCGGAGGTCTGTACTCGCCATCCTTAGGGACAGCGTTAATAGCCTTCCGAATCGACTCCCCTCAGGAACTCCATGAGCATCTTTATTTCCATGCGGTCGCGTTTCCGGTGAACGCTCCTGACTGCAACAAAGCTCTTGGAGGTTCGGATGTTCCTCTTCGGATCGTAGAAAACCACGTCACGGTCAGCCATAGGCTTTAGGAACGGGCTTGCCATCAAGCCATGCTTGTCAGCCAACCAGCCATGGCGGAAGCCCTCGTAAGCCAGCAACCAAGTCCAACCAGTGAGGATACTTTCCTCGTTGATTTTGCGCTGCCAGGTATCGATTGGCAATTTTCCAATAAGTTTGCCTTTTTCCTTCATGTCCAAAAGTATCAACCCGATCGAACTGGATTGTACACTTTCCATCGCTAGACACAGCTTCCTGCAATCAACAGGACGTCCAAGCCCACGGAGCGTATAGAGTAACCAGATAACCTCGTAAGTATGCCCATTCTCAAGGGCAGTTTCCGCTAAACTTAAAAACCTCTCTCCAATACGTTTTGTAGACACACTCTTGGTGCGGTGTTGAACATCTAAGATTAGCCTGCAGATGCGGTCCATCGAGTTTGGAGCCACTACCGCCGCCTTTAGCAGGAAGGACTCCATAGTTGAGGTATCAGAAGCTCCAATCGATGAACTTTCTATCACGGACAGCGCATAATTGATGACCGGATCAGCGCGATTGCTGGATTGGAGCCTGAGGCACAGATTAAGGAACTCCTTCAATCGTGCGCCCCTCAATCCCTGAGTCCCGTGCGATAGAAAAGCACCGATCTCGGATATGCGGCGATGCATGATCGAGGTGTATGTCAGACACCCTGAGCCCGGAAGCTTCTGCAAGGCGGCTGCCTGTGCCGTCCAGCAGCCTCCAGATGTGCTGAAGGTCTTCCTTGGCCGTTGACATGATGCGGGCGCGTATTGCTGCGGCTTCGTCCAGGGTGAACGGGCGACGTTTGTCCTTGTCGGGCTCGGCCTTGTCCTTGGGAGCCGCCTCCAGGTACATGAAAGGGTTTGTGATCTTTAGGTCATATTCGCGAATGGCGTGATTGATAGCAGCGCGCACCACGTTGAAGTAACGGTCCACGGATGAGGCCTTCCGGCCGTCAATCATGTGGGCGCGGACCTCCTTAGCATCTTGCCGCTTCAAGCTGCGAAGTTTCCGGTCCCTTCCGAGTCCCTCTCTGACCAGCTTGAAAATCCGATCGAGTTCCATCTGCTTCGTTTTGTCGTCCCCGACCCTCTCTTCGAGATAGAGCTTCCGGGCGTCTTCGAGGGTGGGGTCGGGCTGCACTTCCCGGCCGCCTAACATCAATGCCCGAAGCAGCGCGGCGTCATTGGATGAGACTTCAACGGGGTAGCCGTCGTCTCCAACTGGATACTTCTGGGCGATACTCTCGGCTATCACGTCTCTCGCCACCACTTCGTGGTCGGAATCGCCGCCGCCGCTTTGCCAATCGGGGTCAAGCTTCCATTGCCTGATTTGCTTGTCGGCGCGTTGGAACCGGTCCAGCGGCGTGTCTGCAGCCCCGAGCGAGACAGCCTGAGGCGCTTTGATCCCCAGTGCTGCGGCTTTCAGTTGCCGCTCAGCTTCGGCATGGACCTTCTTATATCGTGCCATCGCTTCGGCCTCGGTTTTCCCGAGCGGCACAACGATCTCACCTCGACCGAGAAACGCCTTGAGGGCAGGGGGTACTTTGCGCCGATAACGCCATCCGGCCTTGCCGCGCTTCTGAAGATATTGCACTAAAATCATCATTCCCGTGTACCCTTCGGTGTACCTGAAGGTGTACCTCGGGGGAAGCGCAAACCCTTGCAACCGTTGGGATATAAGGCTTTGAGGCGTTAAATGGCTCCCCGGGCCGGATTCGAACCAGCGACCAACCGGTTAACAGCCGGTTGCTCTACCACTGAGCTACCGGGGAACAGAGGCTCTTGCGTGAGTGGGGCAGCCTATAGCAAACCCGTTTCGGCTTTGCAAAGAAGCATTTCGCATTTTTTCGAGGCTTTTTGGCGCGAGGCTTTCTGGCAATCGCCGGCGAGCGCCCTCATATGAGCTGTCTCTTGCCTGTCACGGAACGGAAAACGCCTTTGCGGCTTTTTCCGGCTGACGGTGTTACTGATGCAAACGGATCGACATTTCACATGACGGCAATGAGCGACGAACAGCCACCGGCCCGGAAAATCTCGGTCTTCGGCCGCCAGTTCACCATGCCGCGCTCGCGCGGCCTCAGGATTGCGATCGGCATCGTGCTGATCATCGGCGGCATTCTCGGCTTCCTGCCGATCCTGGGTTTCTGGATGGTACCGATCGGATTGCTGGTGCTCTCCTACGAATTCGCATCGGTTCGCCGTCACCGGCGCCGCTTCGTCGTCTGGTGGGAGCGACGGCGCCGGCCGGATTGAGGTTGCCCTGCTAACAGGCGGAAACAGGCAATTGTTTGAGAGCGGCGCGGTCCGTCCAGGCATCACCGAGGTTGGTCGAGGCAGCTTTCCAAGCGTTCGCAAAGCTCCTTGAGAACGGCGGTAGCCGATGCCAGCCGCGCCCGGTCGCGCGGCGGCAGGCTGTTTGCGCCTTCTATGCTGAGGCGGTCGATGGCGTAGCGCACAAGCTCTGCAGACTGCGACAATCCGCGCGGTGTGCCGTTTTCCGTAGCCGCTCGAAGCATGGTGGAGCCTCCTATCTGCCCCAATCTGGCCGCCGGTGTCGGGTTCCTGGAGCAGAGAATCATGCTTAACGACAAGCTAGTATGTGATTGTTAGCATGGCATCGCATTGATAAGCAGTGCCTCGATGTCGGAAGAACCGTTGGGAATGCATGGTGGCCGCTTGACGGCATTTTCGCCGCAACCTATTGGAGCCGGGTGGAACGCCGGGAGCAACGAGGCCTCGTGGCGGAGTGGTTACGCAGAGGACTGCAAATCCTTGCACCCCGGTTCGATTCCGGGCGAGGCCTCCAATACCCGAGCTCCCGCGCGTCAGCGCCAGGGGGCTTCAGTTTCGGTCGAAACAGCCGCGGCCTCTGCGCGGCAAGCGGATGGTTGGAACATGAGCGCTGATTTTGCCGAACGCCGGGTGAAGATGGTCGACGGCCAGATCCGCACCACCGACGTGACCAGCGCGCCGCTGCTCGAGGCGATGCTTGTGGTGCCGCGCGAGGCCTTTGTCGGCGCGGACCAGCGCGATCTTGCCTATATTGATGAGGATATCCGCATTGCCGATACGGCGGATGGTCCGCGCTATCTGATGGAACCGTCGCCATTGGCCAAGCTGATGCAGCTGGCCGATATCGGCCCAAGCGATTCGGCACTCGACGTTGGTTGCGGCACCGGCTATGCGGCGGCGATCCTGTCGCGGCTGGCAAGCTCCGTGGTGGCGCTGGAAAGCGACGCGGCGTTGGCCGAGACCGCCACGTCGACGCTCGCGGCACTTGGTTGCGACAATGTCACCGTGGTCCAGGGGCCGCTGCCGCAAGGCCATGCCGCCAAGGCGCCTTACGATGTCATCCTGATCGGCGGCAGCGTCGGGGAGGTGCCGGCGGCGCTGTTCGACCAGCTTGCCGAAGGCGGCCGACTCGTCGCCGTGGAAGGGCAGGGCAATGCGGGCGTAGCCCGACTTCTTATTAAGACTGGAGGGGTTGTAACGGGAAGACGCGCATTTAATGCGGCAATTAAGCCACTACCGGGATTCGAACGTATTCCCGCCTTCGAATTCTGAGTGATTTTGCCTTGCAGCGAAGGCGTTGTCATGATCGCTTGCGTTTGAACAATCGTTGCTGATCTGCATAACCGGGTGTTTCTTGGGGGCTTTCAGCGGGGGAACGATAGAAAACGCGGCGCCGGCTGATCCGAAGGAGAAGCCAGCGTGGCGCAGTTCCCGTGCAAAACGAATGAGGGAATATAACGTGCCGTCTGTACGCAAGTTGCTTTTTACCGCTGTCCTCGTTTCGGCGACAGCGCTTTCTCCACTGGCCGCCTCGGCCGAAACCATCCTCGGGGCACTTTCAAAGGCCTATCAGAACAATTCCTCGCTTAATTCTTCACGCGCCGGCGCCCGCGTCACCGACGAGGGCGTCGCCATCGCCAAGTCCGGCTGGCGCCCGACCATCACTGGTTCCGGAAACATTGATTATACCGCCAACCACATCAACCGGTTGCACCGAAACATCTCGATAACCACCGGCAATTTCGGCGTCGAGATCGATCAGACGCTGTTTGACGGTTTTCAGACCAGGAACAATGTGGCGGCCGCCGAATCGCGGGTCCGCGCTTCGTTCGAAAGCCTGCGTAACGCCGAAGAAAACACTCTTTTCAACGCGGCAAGTGCCTATATGGACGTTATCCGCGACCGCCAGGTCGCCGTGCTGACCGAACAGAACCTGCAATTCCTGACCGAGCAGGCGCGTGCGGCGCGTTCGCGCTTCGAGGTCGGCGAAGGTACGCGCACCGACGTCGCGCAAGCCGACGCCGAGCGTGCCTCCGCGGTGGCGCAGTTGAGCGCCGCCCGCGCCACGGCGCTGGCAAGCGCTGCGACCTATCGCCAGATCGTCGGCGACGAGCCGGGCAGGCTCAGGCCGGCTTCGCCGGTGTCGAAGCTGTTGCCGTCGAGTCTCGACGCGGCGATCGCGATCGCATCGGCCGAGCATCCGGCCATCCTCGCCACCGCGCATCTGGTCGACGCGGCGGCGTTTTCGGTGAAGTCTGCCGAAGGCGCGCTACTGCCTCAACTATCGGCGTCGGCGGGTGTTGAGAGCGACTATCGCGGCACCGCGCCCGGCTCGCTCGCCTCGACACAGGATGGCGTAATCAATTCGGCAAACATCGGCGCGACATTGACGATACCGATCTATTCCGGCGGCCGCACCTCGGCATTGGTTCGCCAATCAAAGGAATCACTTAGCCAGGCCCGTATCGAGGTCGATGTCAGCCGCGACACCGTGCGCCAAGCCGTGACCTCGGCATGGTCGCAATACACCGCCGCGCAGCAAAGCGTCACGGCCAACCGGCAGGTGGTCGCCGCAGCACAGCTTGCCTTGAGCGGCGTCATCGAGGAGCGCAATGTCGGCCAGCGCACCACGCTCGACGTGCTCAACGCGCAGGCGACCCTCATCACTGCCAAGATCAATCTTGTCAGCGCCGAACGCGACGTGGTGGTGGCAAGCTACGCCATCCTCTCGGCGGTTGGCCATTTGTCGGCGGAGCGCCTCGCGCTCAACGTGACGAAGTACAGGCCCGAAGAGCATTACAATGCCGTCAAGGACAAGTGGATCGGCTTGCGCACGCCGGACGGCCGCTGATCGCCAGGCCGTGTTTTCAGCCCGCGCCCGAACGACGCGCGGGCTTCAACTCCCGACCCTAATCTGTTGAAATCCGAGATGTCGCCAGATTGGGGATTCTCCCAAGGCGTTCCGTCGGTTACGCTGTTGCCATGATTCGAATCCGGCGTTTGCCGGACAGGAAATCTGAGAACGAGTCACAAGGGCGGCGGATGTGACGATGGCGACGGCAAGCAGCGTACAGCGCGAACCTTCCATGGAAGAGATACTGGCTTCCATCAGAAGGATCATCGAAGACAGCGATACCGGCCGCAAACAGCCGGGCGACGCGGACGAGCTGCGTCAGGATCTGCAACCGGCGCCGGCAGCCGGGCGAGCAGCGGAGGGCGATGCGTTCCGCTCCGAACTGCGTGGCGGACTGGAGATCGCCAAGCCGGCCACGCGGGCCGAGGTGCCGGCGCAGCTATCGGTCGCGCCCGTCACGCGCACGGAAACACCGCTGCGTCCCGGCCCGGTAAAAGCACCGGGCACGCTGGCCGAGGTGAACATCGCTCCCGAACCGACAGCAAAGCCGGATCGGCCTGCGACGGCCAAGGCTGCCGAGACGACCGACACCATCATCGCCGATTGGCGGCGCGAGATCGCCACGGTCGGCGACGCGATGGCCAGGCCGGAGCGGGCCGAGCCACCCCGGACGCCGGACGCCGAGCCGAAAGCCGAGGTTTTCGTGGGGGAGGCGACTGCTGGACCTGCGCCGGAGCCTTCGGAGATTGGGCCGGAGCCTTGGGAAGGCGGATCGGAACCTTCGAAAATCAGCCCGGAACCTTCCAAAATCGGCCCGGAATCTTCGAAAATCGAATTGGCGCATCCGGCGGCCGGCGAGGCGCCGCCCGCACGTCCGGCGATCCTGTCGGAGCACACGGGCCGGCAGGTTGCCGCCGCCTTCGGCGAGCTTTCCGACGCGTTTGCCAGCCGGAGCAAGAAGACCTTTGACGAGATGGCCGAGGAGATGCTGCGGCCCATGCTGCAAGACTGGCTGGACAACAACCTGCCGACGCTTGTCGAGCGGCTGGTGCGCGAGGAAATCGAGCGCGTCGCACGCGGCGCGCAGTAGCAATTCGGAGAAGACGCCGACAGGCGGCTCGACCGGCGAATTGTCGAAATCGGCGCTGCCCCTCATCCGCCTGCCGGCACCTTCTCCCCGTATAGTGACGGGGAGAAGGGGTTGACCGCAATTTAGGCGCCTTTTCCGCAACGTTCGTGACTGGCGAAAGCTTCAGTACAGGCGTCTTTCTCCCCGTCACCATACGGGGAGAAATGCCCGGCAGGGCAATGAGGGGCAGCGCAAACCTGAAGCGATTGCCTTGCAACATTCGGTGCCGCGAGTTGCACCGAACCATCCCGACGCTATCTATTGGCCATGCCGCGCTTGCGGTTGACTTGGCAACAACCTTCCGATTTACACCGGACCACAAATTCCGGACAGCGCGGACCGTTTCCCCATGCTCGAAAAGACCTACGACGCCAAAGCCGTCGAGCCGAAGATTGCCAGAATCTGGGAAGAGGCCGACGCGTTTCGGGCCGGAGCCGGGGCCGAGGACGGGGCTGAAGCCTTCACCATCGTCATCCCGCCGCCGAATGTCACCGGCTCGCTGCATATGGGCCATGCGCTCAACAACACGCTGCAGGACATTCTGGTGCGCTTCGAGCGCATGCGTGGCAAGAACGTCTTGTGGCAGCCGGGCATGGATCACGCCGGCATCGCCACGCAGATGGTGGTCGAGCGCCAGCTGATGGAAAAACAGATCCACCGCCGCGACCTGACGCGCGATGAGTTCATCGACAAGGTGTGGGAGTGGAAGGCCGAGTCCGGCGGCGCGATCCTCAACCAGCTGAAGCGGCTCGGGGCCTCGGCCGACTGGAGCCGGGAGCGCTTCACCATGGACGAGGGCCTGTCCAAGGCCGTGCTCGAAGTGTTCGTGACGCTCTACAAGCAAGGGCTGATCTACAAGGACAAGCGCCTTGTGAACTGGGACCCGAAGCTGTTGACCGCCATCTCGGATCTCGAGGTCGAGCAGCAGGAGGTCAACGGCAACCTCTGGCACTTCCGCTATCCGGTCGAAGGCACGACATTCGATCCGGAAAATCCGAAGACCTTCATCACCGTTGCGACGACCCGCCCTGAGACGATGCTGGGCGATACGGCTGTCGCAGTCCACCCCGACGACGAACGTTTCCGGCATCTCGTCGGCAAAAACCTTGTTCTGCCGATCGTCGGCCGCAGGATTCCGGTGGTCGCGGACGAGTATTCCGATCCCGAAAAAGGCAGCGGCGCGGTCAAGATCACGCCGGCGCATGACTTCAACGATTTCGAGGTCGGCAAGCGCCACCGGCTGCCGGCGGTCAACATTCTCACCGTCAATGCGGCGGTGAGCCTCAAGGACAATGAGGACTTTCTCGCCGGGCTGGAAGTGACACCGGAGCGCCAAGCCGTCTGGGACAGCCTCGACGGCCTCGATCGTTTCGATGCGCGCAAGAAGATCGTCGAGCTGATGGAGGCGGACGGCTTTCTCGAGAAGGTCGAGCCGCATCGCCACACGGTGCCGCACGGCGACCGTGGCGGCGTGCCGATCGAGCCGTTTCTGACCGATCAGTGGTATGTCAATGCGGCGGAACTGGCCAAGCCAGCCATAGCCTCGGTGCGCGAGGGCCGTACCAATTTCGTGCCCAAAAACTGGGAAAAGACCTATTTCGACTGGATGGAGAACATCCAGCCCTGGTGCATTTCGCGCCAGCTCTGGTGGGGCCACCAGATCCCTGCCTGGTACGGGCCGGACGGGCATATCTTTGTCGAAAAGACCGAGGAAGAAGCGCTCGGTGCCGCCGTCGAATATTATCTGGCGCTGGAAGGGCCGTGGAAGGCCTGGGTCGAGGACAAGCTCGAGAATTTCCAGCCTGGCGAGATCCTGACCCGCGACGAGGACGTGCTCGACACATGGTTCTCGTCGGCGCTGTGGCCGTTCTCGACGCTTGGCTGGCCGGACCAGACGCCGGAGCTGAAGACCTATTACCCGACCAACGTGCTGGTCACCGGTTTCGACATCATCTTCTTCTGGGTCGCCCGCATGATGATGATGGGCCTGCATTTCATGGATCAGGAGCCGTTTCATACCGTCTATGTCCATGCGCTGGTTCGCGACAAGAACGGGCAGAAGATGTCGAAGTCGAAAGGCAACGTCATCGATCCGCTCGAGCTCATCGACGAATACGGCGCCGATGCGCTGCGCTTCACCTTGACGGTAATGGCAGCGCAAGGGCGCGACGTTAAGCTCGATCCGGCCCGCATTGCCGGTTATCGCAATTTCGGCACCAAGCTGTGGAACGCGACGCGCTTCGCCGAGATGAACGAAGTGGCGCGCGACGACGATTTCTGGCTGCAGGAGGCCAAGCTGGCGGTCAACCGCTGGATCCTGACGGAGCTGACGCGAGCCGCGCGCGACATAACCGACGGCATCACCTCGTACCGTTTCAACGAGGCGGCGGGTGCTGCCTACCGGTTCGTCTGGAACCAGTTCTGCGACTGGTACCTGGAACTGCTGAAGCCAGTGTTCATGGGCACCGACGAGGCCGCCAAGGCCGAGAGCAGGGCGTGCGTCGCCTTCGTGCTCGACGAGATCTACAAGCTGCTGCATCCGATGATGCCGTTCATGACCGAGGAACTGTGGGCCGAAACCGCCGGCGAGGGCAGGCAACGGCCGTCGCTGCTTTGTCATGCCGCGTGGCCGTCGCCCGACTTCGAGGACGAGGCGGCCGCCGCCGATATCAACTGGCTGGTCGATCTCGTCTCCGGCATCCGCTCGGTGCGTTCGGAGATGAACGTGCCGCCGGGGGCGATCGCACCGCTCGTAGTGATCGGCGCCAACGAAGCGACACGCGAAAGGTTCGAGCGTCAGGGCTCGGCTATCAAGCGTCTGGCGCGGGTCGGCGATATCTCGCTCGCCGAGACGCCACCCAGGGGATCCGCCCAGATCGTCGTCAACGAGGCGACCATCTGCCTGCCGCTCGGCAGCCTTATCGACGTTGCCGCCGAGGCAGCGCGCCTGCAGAAGGAGCTTGCGAGGGTGACCGAGGAAATAGCGCGGCTTTACAAGAAGCTGTCCAACGACAAATTTGTCGCCAACGCGCCGGAAGAGGTGGTGGAGGCCGAGCGCGAAAAGCTCGCCGAATATCGCGAGGCGCAAGAGAAGCTTTCGGTGGCATTGACGCGGGTGCGCGATGCCGGCTGATCGAACAAATTGAGCCGGCTGATCGAACAGATTCGCCGGTCACGAAGCTGCTTTCCAGATGGGCCGCCTGCCACGAAAATAGGCATTCCGCAGCGTAAATCTTGAGGCAAACTGAATGTTTTTGCCCCATTGTTGCCATAATGTAACAATGGCTGGCTCGGCAGGCAAAATACGCTGTTCTGTAGTGATTTAGGCGTTTTTCCTCAGTTTTTCTTGTTGATCTATATTGAGCCGGCCATTTCCCGCCTCGTGAAGAGGGCCCACGCCTTGTCGGAAATGCATTCGGCCAAGGTGTACATGTACGCACGGCGAATTCGTTGTTGCGCCGTTAACCTGAATTGGTTCTAGCTTGATGCAAGGATATTTCGGGAGGAGATTCATGTGTTATTCGCGTCCGAAAGCGCTGCTGGGCGCGGTGGCTGTTTCGCTGGCTTTGGTTGGGACGGTGCAAGCCGGGGGCTTTGACCGGGGCGGCGTCAACATCGACCAGCTGTTCGACGCGGCGCCATATTCGTTCGACGCGGGCGTCACCTATGTCTCGCCCCAGCGCAAACTCAAGAATGTGCAGCGCCTTGATTCTCCACCATACCCGGTTGCCTTATCGTCTTCGTCAGTGGAGATTGGCGGCGACTACGCCGTGCCGCATGTCGGGATCAAGGCCAACGTTTTTGAGCCGGTAGACTGTCTTGCCACCTATACCGAACCGTACGGCGCGGATGCAGATTTCGGCGCGAACAACGCCTATTCGCCGAGTGCGGTCAAATACTCTGTCGACACAAACGATTTCGGCCTCACCTGCTCCTATAAGGTGGATCTGGGCAAAGGTGCCGTTCGTTTCATCGGCGGTGTCTCCTATCAGCAGGTCGACGCGTTTCTGTCCCGCCAGACACTGCTCGCCTTCGGCAATACCGGCCTCGGCATTTTCAGGCTTTCCGACGAGGCGTGGGGCTGGCGCGCCGGTGCTGCCTATGAAATCCCCGAAATCGCCTTGCGCGGCAGCTTGATGTATTCTTCGAGCTACAAGTATGACGGTCTGTCGGGAACCGTAGACTCAACCGGCTTTCAAGGCGGGCCGTTAGGTAACGTCACCGGAGTGTTCCCGGTATCCGCCGCCTCCGAGATACCTCAAGCTGTCGAGCTCAAGCTGCAGAGCGGCATCGCCCCTGGCTGGCTGGCATTTGGTTCCATCCGCTGGCAGGAGTGGAGCAAGCTTGGCGTCATTGCCATCAATGGCGTGGTCAGCCCGGTCACCGGTGCTCCCTCGCCCGTTTCATTCGACCTGCTTTATCGCGACGGTTGGACGGTTACGGGCGGTATCGGCCACAAGTTCACCGACCACTTGTCGGGCGTGGTTTCGCTGACCTGGGATCGGGGCACCTCGACGACCTCCGGCTATCAGTCGGATACGTGGGCCGTGGCTAGCGGCGTCTCCTATTCGCCGAACGACCAGGTCGAGGTCAGGCTCGGCGGCTCGATCGGTGTGCTGACGAGCGGGTCATCGACTTTCAGCGGTGTCGGCGACGTGGCAAATGCCGTCACCTATACCTACGGCAACGACCTACTTCTCGCCGGTTCGGCTTCCGTTAAGATTAAGTTCTAACTACAAGTTTTTAAATGACAAAGGGGCCGGGCGCCGCCCGGTCGTTTCGTTCCGTGGGTCGTCTGGCATTTCGGGCGGCGCAACAATTGCCCCATGATGTTCGCTGCTGTAATTGTGACGTTTTGGCAACAGTTTCTGAACAACGCTCGCGCCACCCGGCCGCCCGGGAACATTGCCCATTTCCCGCCATAAACCCGGCGCACCTCAAACTTGTCTCGGGACACGCGCCAAAAGGCTAGGCGAAGAGGCAGGCCGCACCGCCCGCGGCAAGGACGAGCATGGACGCCAGAGCGATCTCCAAGGCCAAGCTGCCGAGCCGCCACGTGACCGTTGGTCCCGAGCGTGCGCCGCATCGCTCCTACCTTTATGCTATGGGGCTGTCGGCGGCCGAGATCGCGCAGCCGCTCGTCGGTGTCGCCAGCTGCTGGAACGAGGCCGCACCCTGCAACATCTCGCTGATGCGGCAGGCGCAAGTGGTCAAGAAGGGTGTGGCGGCCGCCAACGGCACGCCGCGCGAATTCTGCACTATCACCGTCACCGACGGCATCGCCATGGGCCATCAAGGCATGAAGTCGTCGCTGGTGTCGCGCGAGGTTATCGCCGATTCGGTTGAGCTCACCATGCGCGGCCATTGCTACGACGCGTTGGTCGGGTTGGCCGGTTGCGACAAGTCGCTGCCCGGCATGATGATGGCCATGGTGCGCCTCAACGTGCCGTCGATCTTCATCTATGGCGGCTCGATCCTGCCCGGCAGCTACCGTGGCCGGCAGATCACCGTGCAGGACGTGTTCGAGGCGGTCGGCCAGCACTCGGTCGGCACTATCAGTGACGCCGAGCTGCTCGAGATCGAGCAAGCCGCCTGTCCGTCGGCCGGCTCCTGTGGCGCCCAGTTCACCGCCAACACCATGGCCACCGTCGCTGAGGCGATCGGCCTGGCGCTGCCCTATTCCTGCGGCGCGCCGGCACCCTACGAGATGCGCGACCGCTTCAATTTCGCTTCCGGCGAAAAGATCATGGAGCTGATCGCAAGGAACATCCGCCCGCGCGACATCGTTACTGTGAAAGCGTTGGAAAATGCGGCGACCGTGGTCTCGGCCACCGGCGGCTCGACCAACGCGGCGCTGCATCTGCCGGCGATCGCGCACGAGGCCGGAATAAAGTTCGACCTTTTCGACGTGGCCAGGATATTCGAGAAGACACCCTATATCGCCGACCTCAAGCCGGGCGGCAAATATGTCGCCAAGGACATGTTCGAGGCCGGCGGCATTCCGCTCTTGATGAAGACGCTGCTCGACCATGGCTATCTTCATGGCGATTGCCTGACGGTGACCGGCCGCACTTTGGCCGAAAATATGGAACATGTGTCCTGGAATGACAGTCAGGATGTGGTCCGTCCCGCCAACAGGCCGATTACCCAGACCGGCGGGGTCGTGGGCTTGAAGGGTAACCTTGCCCCCGATGGCGCGATCGTGAAGGTCGCCGGCATGACGGAGCTCAAATTCTCGGGTCCGGCGCGCTGCTTCGATTCGGAGGAGGAATGTTTCGAAGCGGTTACGCATCGCAACTATAGGGAAGGCGAGGTTCTCGTCATCCGCTACGAGGGTCCGCGCGGCGGCCCGGGCATGCGCGAAATGCTGTCGACGACGGCGGCGCTCTACGGCCAGGGCATGGGCGGCAAGGTGGCACTCATCACCGACGGGCGTTTTTCGGGCGCGACGCGCGGTTTCTGCATCGGCCATGTCGGGCCGGAAGCGGCGGTGGGCGGCCCGATCGGGCTGCTTAGGGATGGCGACTTGATCTCGATCGATGCGGTGAACGGCACGATCGAGGTTGCATTGTCCAAAGCCGAACTGGCGGCGAGGGCAAAAGCATGGAAGGCGCGCACGACCGACTATCAGTCGGGCGCGATCTGGAAATACGCACAGACGGTCGGATCTGCCCGCGACGGCGCGGTCACCCATCCCGGCGGTGCCAAAGAAACACACTGCTATGCGGACATCTGAGTTGTTGAGGTCGTCTGTCCTTTCGGCACTGGTTGCGCTCGCCACGTTTGGCGCGACCTTGGGCGCCGTCGGCCAGGCCATGGCTTTCGACGACAAGGTGTTCGACGATAGGACCGGCGTGAAGCCGCAGTCGAGCCCGTGGGCGGTGTTCCAGTTCGGCTTTTCCGCCTACAAGAATGGCCATAAGGAGCAGGCCGCGGAAGCCTATAAATATGCCGCCGAGAACGGCCAGATCGGTGCCACCTGGAAGCTTGCGCGCATGTATGCCGAAGGCGATGGCGTGGCGCGAGACGACTACGCGGCGTTCAAGTTCTTCAGCGAGATCGTCGACCAGGACGTCGAGCCCGGTTCGCCCGAGGAAAGCTATGTTTCGGACGCGCTGGTGGCGCTTGGCGACTATCTGAGGAAGGGCATTCCCGGCAGCCCTGTCGAGGAGAACGAAGTGGCGGCCCAGGAATATTACATGCGTGCCGCCGCCAACTACCGCAACCCGAACGCCCAGTTCGAGATGGGCCAGATGTTCCTCAAGGGCGAGGGCGGCGTCAAGGCCAGCGTCAAGCAAGCCGGACGCTGGTTCCAGCTGGCCGCCGAAAAGGGCCATGCCGGCGCGCAGGCGACGCTCGGCAACTTGCTCTTCCAAAGCGGCAAGATCGTGCGGGGGCTGGCGATGATGACCGCGGCGCTCGAACGGGCCTCACCTGCCGACCAGCCATGGATCCGCGGCATGCAAGAAGAAGCGTTTGCCGCCGCCGGCGAAGCTGACCGCCGCACCGCGATCTCGCTGGCCGACGACATCCTCACCAAGGGTGGCGGCGACCAATAGTCGGCAGAATTTCCGTTTTTAGATCAGTTCTCGGTCGGTTCAGCCGGCACGCCGCCGGGCGCCGGTGTTGAGATGGGCGTGCCCTGCAGATGTGGGGCCAGCGTGTTCTCCGGGCAGCCATCCCGCTGCTTTGTCCAGGACGTGTTGTTGAGCACCATCTCGCAGCGGGCGAGGTAGCTTTGGCCGGCAAGCGTCAGGCAGGCGACCCGGCCGATCTCGAATGATTTGCCGTTGGCAAGGCACTCTGCATCGGCGAAAGCCGGCGTCGCCACCGCCATCGCAAGCGCGCAGCCGATCGGGCAGAGTGCAAATCGAGTAGTCATGGGAACCCCAGCCACCATGATGATTTCTCATCAAGCGCGCGATTTGTGGCGACAAAACGTCAACTTATCAATGTGTCGCCGGACAGCAGCTCCGGTCAGGCTGGCCGCAGCGCCAGATCGATCGCCACCGGCACGTGGTCGGAGGGTTTCTCCCAGGCGCGCACCTGCTTTTCGATCGAAGCCGAGGAAAACCAGTTGGCGGCTTCGGGCGACAACAGCAGGTGGTCGATGCGGATGCCGTTGTTCTTCTGCCAGGCGCCGGCCTGATAGTCCCAGAACGTAAAGATGTCCGGGGCGTCGGTGACGGCACGCACGGCCTCGGTGAAGCCGAGATTCTTCAGCCGCCGGAACGCCTGCCGCGTCGCGGGCTGGAACAGTGCATCGCTTAGCCAGTTTTCCGGATATTTCGCGTCGATCGGCTCGGGGATGACATTGTAGTCGCCGGCCAGGACCAGCGGCTCTTCCAGGCCAAGTCGCTCCTCGGCCCAGCGCTCCAGCCGCGCCATCCAGGAAAGCTTGTAGGAGAACTTCTTCTCGTCGTTGATCGGGTTGCCGTTCGGCAGATAGATCGAGGCAACGCGCAAGGCGCCCTTGTCGGTCGAGAACACGCCCTCGATGAAACGCGCCTGCTCGTCGGCATCGTCGCCCGGCAACCCGCGATTGACCTCATCGAAACGAAGCTTCGACAGGATGGCGACGCCGTTGAAGCCTTTTTGGCCGTAAGTCTCGACGTTGTAGCCGAGCGCCTCGATCTCGGCGCGGGGAAACTGCTCGTCGACCGTCTTGATCTCCTGCAGGCAGGCGATGTCGGGCGCGCTTTCCATCAGCCAATGGGTCAAATTGCCGATGCGTGCGCGAACGCCGTTGATGTTCCAGGTGACGATTTTCATAGGGGCCTCGATAGGCTGGTGGTCCGGAGACTAGCGATCCGGTGGATGACGTTCGACGAGGCCGATCGTATTGCCTGCCGGGTCCTTTAGGAAGGCCATCCATTCGCTTTCCCCTGCCTGGCCGAACAGGCCTTCGGTGTCGCGATGGACGAGCGCCGGCGGCGCGGTGAAGGGGACGCCGGCGGTCTTTGCCGAAGCGTGGAACTCTTCGAGGCCCGATATGTCGAGGTAGACGGTGCCGGCCGGCAGGCCGTCGGTGAAAAGCAGGCGCACGTCACCGGCCATGATGAAGGCGATGCCCGGCGGATCGAACCGCGCATGCAGGTTCATGCCGAGCACCTCGCGCCAGAACGCCAGCGTCGCATCGAGGTCGCGCCCGGCGGAAAGCGCGACCTGACGGACCGCGCCGATGTCTGGCATTTCTAGATTGAGAAGCTGGTGCCGCAGCCGCAGGAGGCGACCGCATTGGGGTTTCTGATCTGGAACGACTGGCCCATCAGATCATCAACGAAATCGATCACCGAGCCGCCCATATAGACCAGCGACAGGTCGTCGATCAGCACGGTGGCGCCGTCCTTTTCGATGGCGACGTCATCATCATTGCGCCCGTCGACTAGGTCGAACTTGTAGGAGAAGCCGGAACAGCCGCCGCCCTCGACCGAGACGCGCAGCGCGGTCTTACCGGCTTCGCTCGCCACGATCTTGGCGATCCGCCTGGCGGCGGCGTCTGTCATCTCGACTTTCATGGCGGTCTTGGCATCAGCGCCCATGGGCGTCACCTTGCATTCGGTTTTGTATGATAGGTATGAAGCGCGACGGGGCAAGTCAACTGCGGCATACGCTATGACCAACGAGTTGGGCGACATCGGATTCGGCTATCGGCCGCGCGCGGCCTATGCCAGCGACCCGGCGAAGTCGCGCGGGCGACTGTTCGACGAGGTGGAAAGCCCGACGCGCACGCCGTTCCAGCGCGACCGCGACCGCATCATCCATTCGACGGCGTTCCGCCGGCTGAAGCACAAGACGCAAGTGTTCGTCGCGCACGAGGGCGACCATTACCGCACGAGGCTGACGCATTCGATTGAGGTAGCGCAAATCGCACGCGCTCTGGCGCGGGCGCTGCGCGGCGACGATGACCTGGCCGAGGCGGTGGCGCTGGTGCACGACTTCGGGCACACGCCCTTCGGCCATACCGGCGAGGACGCGCTGAACGACAAGATGGCCGCCTGGGGCGGCTTCGACCACAATGCGCAGTCGCTGCGTGTGGTGACGCGGCTGGAGCGGCGCTATGCCGAGTTCGACGGGCTGAACCTCACCTGGGAAACGCTGGAGGGGCTGGTCAAGCACAATGGCCCGCTGACCGATGGCAAGGGGAAAGGGCTGAAGGGGCCGGTGCCGCAGGCAATCCGCGACTATTCCGAACTGCACGACCTCGAGCTCGACCGCTTCGCCGGTATCGAGGCGCAGTGCGCGGCGATTGCCGACGACATCGCCTACAACACCCATGACATCGATGACGGCTTGAGGGCAGGGCTGTTGACGCTGGATATGCTGGAGGATGTCTCGCTGCCGGGATCGATCCTCAAGGGGGTGCGTGAGCGCTATCCGGCGCTCGATGACGTACGCACCGGCCACGAGCTGATGCGTCGGCAGATCACCATCATGGTCGAGGACGTGATCGTCTCGACGACAGCCAATCTGGCGCGCATCAAGGCCGGCAGCGCCGAAGCGGTAAGGGAGGCCGGCGAGCCGATGGTGAGCTTCTCCGCCGAGACGGCCGCATCGGAAAAGGAGCTGAAGGCCTTTCTCTACAAGCACCTCTACCGGCATGCGGAGGTCATGCGGGTGCGCGCCGACGCCGACCAGATCGTCAGGGACCTGTTCGACGTCTATTTCGCCGATCCGCGCGCCATGCCGGATGGCTGGCGCGAAGGGCTCGACCGGGCGGAGGATCGCGTCAAGGCGCGCAGTGTTGCCGATTTCCTGGCCGGCATGACGGACACTTATGCGCTCAAGGAACACAGGCGTTTGTTTGACCATACGCCGGATTTGAGCTAGGGCGGGCGCGATTTTGCCGGCCAACGAGCCGGATCCCTGCAAAACCGTCAGAGCCACAGCAATGAACATCTTCGCCGATTTCAACGCGCGAATCATAAAGGCCGTCGAAGCGCTTGATTTGAAAGACAAGGCTGGCGTGTCGCCGGACCTGTCGCGCATTGCCGTCGAGCCGCCGCGCGATGCCAGTCATGGCGACCTCGCGACCAACGCTGCCATGGTGTTGGCCAAGCCGACCGGCCAGAACCCGCGCGCGCTGGCCGAAAGGCTGGCTGAGGCGCTGCGCGCCGACGAGGATATCGCGGCCGCCGAGATCGCCGGTCCGGGCTTTGTCAATCTCAGGCTCAAGGACGGTTTCTGGCAGGCGCATCTGACGGCGCTGCTCGGCGAAGGCCGCAACTACGGCCGCTCGACGGTCGGCGGCGGCAAGAAGACCAATGTCGAATATGTCTCGGCCAACCCGACCGGGCCTATGCATGTCGGCCATTGCCGGGGTGCTGTGGTCGGCGACGCGCTGGCCAATCTGATGGCCTTCGCCGGTTACGACGTCACCAAGGAATACGTCATCAACGATGCCGGTTCGCAGATCGACGTGCTCGGACGCTCAGCCCTGCTGCGCTACCGCGAGGCGCTTGGCGATGAGATCGGCGATATTCCGGCCGGGCTTTATCCAGGCGACTATCTGATCCCCGTTGGTCAGGCGCTGGCCAACGAATTCGGCCGCTCCCTGCTGCAGATGCCGGACGAGGAGGCGCTTGCCATCGTCAAGGACAGGACGATCGATGCGATGATGGCGATGATCCGCGAGGATCTGGCGCTGCTCAACGTGCATCACGACGTCTTCTTCTCCGAACGGACGCTGCATGCCAACAATGCCAAGAAGATCCGCTCGGCGATCAGCGACCTGACACTGAAGGGCCACATCTACAAGGGCAAGCTGCCGCCGCCTAAGGGCGAGAAGCCGGACGACTGGGAGGACCGCGAGCAGACGCTGTTCCGCTCGACCGCGGTCGGCGACGACATGGACCGCGCGCTGGTCAAGTCGGACGGCACCTTCACCTACTTCGCCGCCGACGTTGCTTATCTCAAGGACAAGGTCGATCGCGGCTTCGTCGATCTGATCTATGTGCTTGGCGCCGATCATGGCGGCTATGTGAAACGGCTGGAAGCGCTTGCCCGGGCAATTGCCGGCGACGAGGTAAAGCTTACCGTGCTGCTTTGCCAGCTGGTGCGGCTGTTTCGCGCCGGCGAGCCGGTGCGCATGTCGAAGCGGTCAGGCGAATTCGTGACCTTGCGCGAAGTGGTCGAGGAAGTCGGCCGCGACCCGATCCGCTTCATGATGCTCTACCGCAAGAACGACGCGCCGCTCGACTTCGATTTCGCCAAGGTGACCGAGCAGTCGAAGGACAATCCGGTGTTCTACGTGCAGTACGCCTCGGCGCGCTGCCATTCGGTGTTCCGGCAGGCGAGCGAGCAATTGGGCGAGGCCATGTTCGACCGTAACCAGCTGGCCGCCGAAGTGGCTTTGCTGACCGACGAGGGGGAGATCGGCCTGATCAGGAAGCTCGCCGAATATCCTCGGCTGATCGAAGCCGCGGCGCTCGCGCTTGAGCCCCACCGGCTGGCATTTTACCTCTACGAACTCGCTTCCAGCTTCCACGGACACTGGAACCGGGGCACCGATAATGCCGACTTACGTTTTGTTAAGGTTAACGACCGACAATTGACGCATGCCAGACTAGGGCTGGTGCAGGCTGTTTCGGACGTTTTGACGTCCGGCCTGACGCTGATCGGAGCCAATGCGCCCACCGAAATGCGTTAGGTTTGAGTAAAAAACCTGTCACCTTTTGCCCACATTGCGCTGGTAAGGGCCAACCCTACGCGACGTCCATGGCGTCCGAATGAGTGCGAGTTCGGGAACAATAATGGCAGACAGAACCCAGCTGAGAGCAGCCGACCACAACGACATCGCCAACGATGATCCGTTCGCGGAACTGACCAGGATCATGGGGTTCGACCCGCGCCAGCCGGTCAAACCGCAAACGCCGGCCCAGCCGAAAACCGCTGCCGCCGAACCGTCGGTGGATGAGGCCGATTTCGACATCGATCTCGAGAAGGAGTTGATGGGCGAATTCGGCGGCGACGCAAATGACAATACTTCCCCTGCTAAGCTTCGCGAGCCGACACCCGAACCGGCCGCCGCCGACGAAATGGAGGACGCGCTTGCCGCCTCGTTCGAACAGGATTTCGCGTTCGACGACAGTGCGGTGGACGATGGTGTTCCTGTTGCGGCCGCCCCTGTTGCCGCCGACGAAATTGCCTCCGCCGCCGAAAGGCCGTTCGCTCCCGCTGTCGAGCCGGAATTCGACGACGAGTTCGATAACGCCGTCGCCGGCTCGCTCGAAGACGTGTCGCCGTTCGAGGACGACCTGTCGAGTGACGACGAACTTGCCGCGTCTGTCGACCAGGGATTTCGGCTCGACGACGATGTGACGGCCAAGGTCGCGGTGACGGGCGAGGATGAACTCCGGGCCGCAGCCGAGGCGGTCGAGCCGGTCGACGAGCCGGCCTTCGACCCCGCCTTCGACGATGAGTTCGACAACGCCGTGGCAAGTTCGCTTGAAGACAAGCTGACGCTCGAAGAGCATGAGCCGATGGAGCAGGCGGTCGCCGTTGACACCGCGGTGCAAGCCGCCGCGCCTGCGTTCGATGATGAGTTCGACGATGCCGTTGCAAGCTCGCTCGAAGACGAGCTGATGTTCGACGAGCAGGAGCCGGCGGAAAACATCGCCGCCCCGGCATTGCCGGTTGAGGCGGTTTCGGCTGATGAGGATATTGCCGGCCATTTCGATGAGGCCATGGCCGATATCGACCTGGACTTCGACGTTCGCCCGAACGAACCTGCCGAAATCGAAGAACCAGAGTTTATCGACGAGCTGTCGATCGAAGAGCCAGAGGCCGCCCGGCTTTCCGGCACGGCCGCTGAAGCGGCGTTCGACGACGATTTCGATCTGAGCTTCGAAGATGCGCCTGCCGAGGACGCCGAAGAGGCCGTGGCGCAGGTCGTTGCGGCCGATCCAGCGGCGCCGGCCGCCGCTGTCGTCCCCACGCCTGCCCCAGCGGCTGAGGAACGGGCTGAAGAACGCAGCCTGGAAGACGAGCTGAACGCGCTGCTGGGTGCGATGAGCACACGGCCGGCACAAGCGGTCAACGAACCTCAGAGAAACCAGCAGTATGCCCAGCAGCCTGGCCAGAAGCCCGTGATGGCTGCTCAGCCGCCCATCGCGTCGGTAATTCAGAAGCCAGCAGTGGTTGCTGAACAACCAACGGCGGCGGCTGAAGACGTCACCAACGAACCGGTGCATCCTGTCGACGAGCTGGATTGGGAACTCGACGAGCACGAGCCGGCTGAGCCGCACCAGTCCAGTGCCGCCGATGACGTCGATCTTGGCAGTGCCCTCCTCGATGAGCTTGAAGGCGAGGATTTCGGTGTTGAAGCCGCCGCCGGACCTGAGGATGATCTCGACAGCGATGCGCTCGATGCCGACTTCGCCAGGAATATCGGCCTGGATCATGACTCGGCCGACAAGAGTGCGGCAGCTGCTGCCGAAGAAGACCCGCTCGATGCGCTGAACTGGCTGACAACACGCGCCACAGCGCCCGAGCCGGCCCGCTCGTGGAGCCGCGTGACACCGGTCGCACAGCCTCAGCCCGCTTTTGCAAGCCAGCCGGTCGCTTCGGCGCGTCGGGCACCACCGCCGCAGCCTGCTGCAACGCCGTCCTATCGGGCCGCACCGGTCGAAGACAGGCCGTCCTACGAAAGCCAGGCATCCCGTGAGGACAGGCGCTCCTATGAGGATCGGCCAGCCTACACAGAGGCTGCGCCAGCTTCGCATCAACAGCCCTCCGCCTATGACGAGATGCCCGATGTCGAGACGGTCGACGTGCCTGAGCGCGTCGTGGCGCTGGCGGACGATCTCGACATTCCGGAGCTCGACTTCGACGATGACGAGCCGGTGGCGCCCGCCTACGACGATCTTGATGCCGATTTTGCCAACCTTCTCACCGAAATGAATGCCACGGATATAGCGCCTGCCCCGGTGCGCAGTGCTGGCTATGACGATGAATACGACGCCGGCTTCGCATCTGGCTATAAGCAAGATCGTAGCGAGACGCGCGCCTATGGCGCCAAGCCTGCGGAGGCCCCCGTCAGCGCGGCGGCCGCTTCCTATGCCGATGCAGCGGACGGTTTCGATCTGGGCCCATTGCCCGCTGGCCAGCCGGTTTCGCAAGCCAACGATTTCACCTTCGATGAGCTCGACTACGATCCCGAGCTGGACGAGGAAATGTCGGTCCCGGGCCTCGCCGAACGCGAGGCCGAAAGGCGGCCGCGCAGGCGCGGGCTGTTGATAGGAGCGGTGGTCGGCGCAGTGGCGATCGCCGGGGGCCTTGGCGCCTTTGCGTTGACTCTCGGCGGCAAGAGCGGCGATGCGCCGGTTATCGTCAAGGCCGACAACGGGCCGATCAAAATCAAGCCGGAAAATCCAGGCGGCACCGTCGTGCCGAACCAGGACAACAAGGTCTATGACGCAGTGGTCAAGGGCACCAAGCCCGCCGAGCCGGTTCAGCAGAAGCTGGTCACCAATACCGAAGAGCCTGTGGACCTGAAGGCCAACGAACCGGAGAGCCGCGTCGTCGATCTTTCGCCCAATGACCCCGATGCCGCCGACGATATCGACGCGCCCGGCACCGTGGCGTCCGACACCGACGCGTCTGGTATCCCAGGGGCTGACACCAACGCGCCTGACACCAATGCGCTTGGCGCCAATGCTGCTGTCGATACCGAAACTGCCGCCGCACCGGCGCCCAAATCCGAGGATCGAATCGCGCAGGTTCTGCAGGAGGCGGAGAAGGGTGCTACTCCCGAGACCGTCGCCGTTGCGCCGCGCAAGGTACGGACCATGGTTGTGAAACCTGACGGCTCGTTGGTGGCGCGCGAGGATCCGGCGCCGGCCGCTCCGCAGGTGGCCGCTGCCGAGCCGGCCGATCCGGCGCCGCAACACGTGGCCCCGTCCGCCCAGGCCGACGCCGCCGCGCAGACCGGCACCGTGCCCTTGATCGACCAAATGACAAGTGATCCGAAGATTGGTGATCCGAAGATTGGCGACCAGCCCGGTGGCGACCAGGCGAGCGGCGACCAGGCCGAAACCTTTAAACTGCAGCCGGCGCCCAAGCCCGACACAAAGGCCGAAGCCAAGGCCCAGCCGTCAGCCAGCCAGCAGTCCGCCAGCACCCCGGCTACGGTCCCCGTGGCGCCGCAGCGTCCGTCCGACCAGCCGGTCGACGTGGTCGGCGAGGTCAAGCCCGACCAGGTAGCTTCCATCGATCCGGCCGCGGCCGGGGATGGTTCGTGGTCGATACAGATCGCTTCGCAGCCGACCGTCGAAAGCGCCCAGGCGACTTACCAGGATCTGCAGCGCCGCTACGGCAGCGTGCTTTCCGGCCGCACCGCCAACATCGTCAAGGCCGAGATTGCCGGCAAGGGCACATTCTACCGCGTCCGCGTTCCGGCGCAATCTCGCAACGAGGCGATCAAACTGTGCACCAGCTACAAGGCCGCGGGCGGCAATTGCTTCGTGTCCCACTAGAGCAATTCCAGGAAAAGTGTGAGACGGTTTTCCGTCCGGAATTGCGCAGAATCAAAGAGCTAGAGCGGTTCGGTGTTTTCGTGATACGTGAACCGCTCTAGCGGCACCAAAGCCCTTCGAAAAAAAGCCGGCGGCCGCGCCGGCTTTTTGGCGTGAGCGGAAACCTCTGAAGGCAATTGCGGGCGATTCCCTTTGTCGGCGCGAAGCTCTAAACTGTCCCGCATGACCGAATCAAAATCGATGATCCTTGGCTGCGCCGGGAAATCACTAACCCGCGACGAGATCCGTTTCTACCGCAACGAATGCCCGTGGGGCTTCATCCTGTTTGCGCGCAATATCGGCGAGACCGAGCAGATCCGCGATCTGGTCGCCGCCATGCGCGACTGCGTCGGGCGTGCGGATGCGCCCGTATTCATCGACCAGGAGGGCGGCCGGGTGCAGCGCCTGCGGCCGCCGCTGGCGCCCAACTATCCGGCTGCCGGCGCACTCGGTGCCTTGTGGCGCGACGATCATGACGCCGGCACCCGTGCCGCCTGGCTGATGGCGCGGCTGCATGCCTTCGATCTGCTGCGCTACGGCATCACGGCGGATTGCCTGCCGGTGCTCGACGTCCCGATCGAGGGCGCCAGCGACGTCATCGGCGCGCGCGCCTATGGCAAGGAGCCGCGTGCCGTCGTCGAATTGGGCCGCGCCGCGGCGGAAGGTCTGATGGCGGGCGGCGTGCTGCCGGTGATGAAGCATATTCCCGGTCATGGCAGGGCCTTCGCCGACACACACTTCGAACTGCCGACCGTCGACGCCTCGATCGGCGACCTGCAGCGGCATGATTTTGCGCCGTTCAGGGAGCTCAACCGTTTGCCGATGGCGATGACGGCGCATGTCGTCTATAGCGCGATCGACCCGAAGAACCCGGCCACGACATCCGGCAAGGTCATCGAAAAGATCATCCGCGGCGAAATCGGCTTCGACGGGCTGTTGATGAGCGACGACACCTCGATGAAGGCACTTTCTGGGGATTTCCCGTCAAAGGCGGCCGCTATCCTTGCGGCGGGCTGCGATCTGGTCCTTCACTGCAACGGCGTATTCGAGGAGATGGCCGGCATTGCATCGCGCACGACCGGGCTTGAAGGCAAGTCGTTTGAGCGCGCGGAGCGGGCGCTGACCTATATCAGGAACCGTGACGTAGCGGACGAGACCGAGATTCGGGCCGAATTTGCCAGTTATTTCGACGCGGTAGCCTAGCATCAAAGGAAGCGAAGTGGCGGAAACATTGGACCTGAAGGCCGGCAAGGCCGCACCGATGGACCGCCTGTGGGCCGAGAACGACGATTCCCGGGTGACCGGCGATCCGGCGTTGGTCGTCGACGTGGCCGGTTTCGAAGGTCCGCTCGATCTTCTGCTGCATCTTGCCCGCAACCAGAAGGTCGACCTGTCGCGCATCTCGATCCTGGCGCTGGCCGAACAGTATCTGGCGTTCGTCGAGAAGGTGAGGGCGCTGAGGCTGGAGCTTGCCGCCGACTATCTGGTGATGGCGGCGTGGCTGGCGTTTCTCAAGTCGAAGCTTCTGATCCCCAAGCAGCCCGGCGACGAAGGCGAAAGCGGCGAGGAGCTGGCGGCGGTGCTGCAGTTCCGGCTGAAGCGGCTGGAGGCGATGCGCGACGCGGCGGCACGGCTGGTCAACCGCAACCGGCTCGGACGCGACGTGTTTGCACGCGGCATGCCGGAAATGATCATCGTCGAGAAGCGCAATGCCTATTCGGCCTCGCTCTACGACCTGTTGACCGCCTATGCGCAGCAGCGCCAGAAGCAGGCGATCACCAATGTGACGATCGCCAGGCGTGGCGTGTGGTCGCTCAAGGATGCGCGCGACGTGCTGACCAGGCTGATCGGATCGCTGCGCGACTGGACGGCACTCGACAGTTTCCTGGTCGAATATCTTGCCGGCCCGGAAGAGCGGCGCACTGCGGTTGCCAGCTCGTTTGCGGCGACGCTGGAACTGGTGCGCGAAGGCAAGATGGAAATGCGGCAGGACCAGGTGTTCGCGCCGCTTTATCTGCGCGGCCGCGCCCAGGCCATCAAGATAGTCGAGGTGACACCATGAGCGAACGCGCCAACGCTTCGGTCATTCCGTTCAAGGTCGACGACGACGCCGAGCAAGGCGCGGTCGCCGAGAACCCGGCACAAAATCAGGGGCTGAATTTGTCTCGGAATCCCGGCGAGCGGCTGCATATGGCGGAGGCCGTACGGATGGCCGAGGCGATCGTATTCGCCAGCGCCGAGCCGGTCAGCGAAAAACAGCTCACTTCGCGACTGCCGGACGGCATCAACATTGCCGCGGCAATGGCCGAACTGCAGCAGATCTATGCGCGGCGCGGCGTCAATCTGGTGCGCGTCGGCGATGCCTGGGCGTTTCGCACCGCCGGCGACCTCGCCTTCCTGATGAGCCGGGATACCGTTCAGCAGCGCAAACTGTCCCGCGCTGCCCTCGAAGTGCTGGCGATCATCGCCTACCACCAGCCGGTAACGCGTGCCGAGATCGAGCACATCCGCGGCGTCGAGACGTCAAAGGGGACGCTCGACACGCTGATGGAGACCGAATGGGTGAGGATGCGCGGCCGGCGCCGCACCCCCGGCCGTCCCGTCACCTATGGCACGACCGACATTTTCCTCGACCATTTCGCGCTTGAGGAGATACGCGATCTCCCCGGCATGGAGGAATTGAAGGGTGCGGGGCTGCTGTCCGGCCGCATGCCGTCGAATTTCTCGGTGCCGCTGCCGCCGGCCGACCCCGATACGCTCACCGACGACGAGGACCCGCTGACCGACATCGACCTCGAGGAACTCGGTCTTTTGACGCCGCGCGTCACGGAAGATTGAGCCGAGCGCCATCTTAAAGCCACAGGCAGGATGGAACTGCGCCGATTGGTAGCGGACCAGCGTGCCGAAAGTGCGTGACTTCGGCCGCTCATTCATGAACTCTGTCGCAGTTCTGTTTGAATCCGAACCCGAAAGCGCATAGATCAGCGTCTGGGAAACCGTTCGAGAGAGATTTGCTATGGGTTCATTTTCGATTTGGCACTGGATGATCGTTCTGGTGATCGTGCTGCTGGTCTTCGGCCGCGGCAAGATCCCCGAGTTGATGGGCGACATGGCCAAGGGCATCAAGAGCTTCAAAAAAGGCATGGCCGACGACGAGACTGCCGAGGACAAGCGCACCGTCGAACACCGTGCCGACGAAACCGTTTCGGTACCGAAGGAAAAAGCCAGCAAAGGCTGAGCCCAAACTTTAGTCGGAACGTATAGCCATGTTCGAAGTCGGCTGGACCGAGATGCTGGTGATCGCGATCGTCATGATCGTGGTCGTCGGACCCAAGGATTTGCCCAACATGCTGCGCACCTTCGGCCGCACGACGGCGAAGCTGCGCGCCATGGCGTCCGATTTCCAGCGGCAGTTCAACGATGCGTTGAAGGAAGCCGAGCTCGATGACGTCAAGAAGTCGGTGGATTCGCTGAGAAGCCTCAATCCGGCAGCCGAGATCAGGAAGCAGCTCAATCCATTCGAGCAGGCCGCCGCCGACGTCCGTTCCGGCGTCGATGCCGTGATGAAGCCCAAGCCGGCCGTCGATGCCGCCGCTTCGACGGAGCAGGCAGCCGAGCCGCTGAAGAACGGCGCAACGACGATGCCGGGCGTCAACCCGCCGGAGCCGACGCCGGCCACGCCGACCTTTCCGGCGATGACGGACGAGTCCGTCGTGGCGCCGGCGGTGCAGGCGCAAACGGCTGCAGCGGCCGTGCCGCAAAAAGCAGCGGCGGCAAAGAAGAAGCCGGCGTCCGCGAAAGCCGCGGCCGCCGTGCCGGCCAAGCCGGCAAAGACCGCTGCGCCAAAGGCCGCCGCAAAAGCTGAGCCGAAAACGCAGTCGCCAGCAGCGAAGAAGCTGGCGCCAGCAGCGAAGAAGCCGGCCGCCAGGAAAACGGCGGGAGCCGCCAAGTGAGCGTTTCGGACAAGGAAAAGGACGAGATAGAAAAATCGTCGGCTCCGCTGATGGAGCACCTGATCGAGTTGCGCCGGCGGCTGATCTGGTCGATCGGCGGTTTTTTCGTCGCCTTCCTGGTCTGCTTCTTTTTCGCCAAGCGGCTGTTTAACCTTCTGGTCATTCCGTTCAGATGGGCGACCCAATGGGCCGGGCTCGACCCGCACAAGGTCGAGCTGATCTATACGGCGCCGCAGGAATTCTTCTTTACCCAGGTCAAGCTCGCCATGTTCGGCGGCATGGTTATTGCCTTTCCGCTGATCGCCACGCAGATCTACAAATTCATCGCGCCCGGCCTCTACAAGAACGAACGCAATGCCTTCCTGCCGTTCCTGATCGCCTCGCCGATCCTGTTCCTGATGGGCGCGTCGCTGGTCTATTTCTTCTTCACGCCGATGGTGATGTGGTTCTTCCTCGCCATGCAGCAGACCGGCACCAACGACCAGGTGCAGATTTCGCTGCTGCCGAAAGTGTCCGAATATCTCAGCCTGATCATGACGCTGATCTTCTCCTTCGGCCTGGTGTTCCAACTGCCGGTGGTGACAAGCCTGATGACGCGGGTCGGTATGCTGTCGTCCACGGCATTGGCCGAGAAGCGCAAATGGGCGATCGTCATCGCCTTCGTGGTGGCGGCGGTGCTGACGCCGCCCGACCCGATGAGCCAGATCGGCCTCGCCATTCCGACGATCCTGCTCTACGAGGTCTCGATCTGGTCGGCCCGGCTGATCGAGCGCAGCAAGGAGCGCGACCGCGTGGCCCGCGAAAAGCAGGACGCCACCGAAGAGGTGGCCGAAAAGCCGGCGGACGCGTCTTCGACGTAGGTTCGGTCGAGGCGGGCAGCTTTTTTCTTCCGGCTGCAGCAACTTTGTTCTTGCTTTGTGCCGGCAGCTATGCTACTAATTTGGGTATGGTGCTAATTGGCTCCAACGACCCGCCCGCCGAGGCGGGTTTTTTGTTTCTTGCTTCCTTTTGAAAGTTCCTGCGTTGCCGGCTGATGTCGGCGGGACAGCGCCCCCCTCTGTCCTGCCGGACATCTCCCCCACAAGGAGGGAGATTGGCGGCTTGGCCGACGGCTTGCTTTTTTCAGCGCTGGAGATTGGCGAAAGCCGCAGTGACGGCCGATCTCCCCACCCGTTGGGGGAGATGTCCGGCAGGACAGAGGGGGCGCGAAGGAACTCGGCCTGACATCTTGCATCAATGAAAGATGCGGTTTACGCCCCTGGTCTTTGTTTTGGGCATATCGTTGCCCCACAAACGCTGCGCATTTTGGGCGACATGCCCCCTGAGGACGAACAGACCATGCTTGACATCAAATGGATTCGCGAGAACCCGAAGGCCCTTGTCAAGGCGCTCCAGAAGCGCTCGTGGTCGGCTGAGGCGGCGCAGTCCACGGTCGATGATTTGATCGCGAGGGATGAGGCGCGGCGCGAGCATCTGACCGAGCTGCAGGCCAAACAGGAACGCCGCAACGCCGCATCGAAGGAGATCGGCAATGCCATGCGCTCGGGCGATGCCGCCCTTGCCGAACGGCTGAAGGCCGAGGTCGGCGAGATCAAGGCTTTCATCCAGAACGGCGAGGCACGCGAGCGCGAGCTCGACAAGGCGCTGAACGACGCGTTGGCGGTGCTGCCTAATGTGCCGCTTGAGGATGTGCCGGTCGGCAAGGACGAGCACGACAACGTCGTCAAGCGCGTTGTCGGCAAGCTGCCGACGCGGCCGAACTGGGTGAAGGAGCATTTCGAAATCGGCGAAGCGCTTGGCATGATGGACTTCGAGCGGGCGGCGAAGCTGTCCGGCTCGCGCTTCACGGTGCTCAAAAGCGGCTTGGCGCGGATGGAACGCGCGCTCGGCCAGTTCATGCTGGATCTGCACACCACCGAACACGGCTACGAGGAGATCCAGCCGCCGCTGATGGTGCGCGACGAGGTCCTTTTCGGAACCGGGCAACTGCCGAAATTCGAGGAGGATTTGTTTTTCGTTCGGCATGGGGACGGCAGGCTTGGGCTAATCCCGACCGCCGAAGTGCCGCTGACCAACCTCGTCCGCGAGGAAATCACGCCGCACGAAAAACTGCCGCTGCGCTACACCGCGCTGACACCTTGCTTCCGTTCGGAGGCGGGCTCGGCCGGCCGCGACACGCGCGGCATGCTGCGCCAGCACCAGTTCTACAAGGTCGAGCTGGTGTCGATCACCGACCAGGAGACTTCGGTTGCCGAACATGAGCGCATGACCGAATGCGCCGAGGAGGTGCTGAAGCGTCTCGGCCTGCCGTTCCGCACCATGACGCTGTGCACCGGCGACATGGGCTTTGGCGCGCGCAAGACCTACGACATTGAGGTCTGGCTGCCCGGCCAGAATGCCTATCGCGAAATCTCGTCGTGCTCGGTATGCAGCGATTTCCAGGCGCGGCGCATGGACGCCCGCTACAAGGACAAGGACGGCAAGGGCAACCGCTTCGTCCACACGCTGAACGGTTCGGGCACCGCCGTCGGCCGCGCTCTGATCGCCGTCATCGAAAATTACCAGAATGAGGACGGCAGCGTAACCATTCCTGAAGCGCTTCGGCCTTACATGGGCGGTCTGGAACAGATCGAATCGAAATAATGCGCATCCTTCTGACCAACGACGACGGCATCCATGCCGAGGGCCTTGCGTCACTGGAACGCATTGCCCGTACGCTGTCGGACGATGTCTGGGTGGTGGCGCCGGAACAGGACCAGTCCGGCTATGCGCATTCGCTGTCGATCTCGGAGCCGCTGCGGCTCAGGAAAATCGGCGAAAAGCACTTTGCCGTGCGCGGCACGCCGACCGACTGCGTCATCATGGGCGTGAAGAAGATCCTGCCCGAAGCGCCTGACCTGATCCTGTCCGGCGTCAATTCCGGCGCCAACATCGCCGACGACGTCACCTATTCGGGCACGGTCGCCGGCGCCATGGAAGGCGCGCTGCTCGGCGTGCGCTCGATCGCCATCAGCCAGGCCTATTCCTACGTCGGCGAGGACCGCGTCGTTCCCTACGAGACTACTGAAGCGCTGGCGCCGGCGCTGCTCGAAAAGCTCGTCGCCATACCGTTGCCGGACGGCGTGCTGCTCAACGTCAATTTTCCGAATTGTGAGCCGGAAGAAATCGCCGGAACTGTGGTCACTTCGCAGGGCAAGCTGGTCCACAGCCTGTGGGTGGACGAGCGGCGCGACGGGCGCGGCTTGCCTTACTACTGGCTGCGCTTCGGCCGCGAGCCGGTCGAGGGCAAGCAAGGCACCGACCTCCATGCCTTGCGCAATCGGCTGGTGTCGGTGACGCCGCTGCAGCTCGATCTCACCGCCCATGAAATCCGCGATCAACTGGCCAAGGCGCTCGCATGAGCTTGAATCACGCTGCAACGGTCGACGACCGCGAAGGTTTCGCTGCCTTCCTGCTTCGCCTGCGCGGCAGGGGCACAGTGCCGAAGGCGCTGATCGCCGCCTTCGAGGCGACGCCGCGGCGCGGCTTTCTGTCTCCGCATTTTCACTCGATCGCCTGGTCGGACCGTATGCTGCCGATCGAATGCGGCGAGGCCATCGAGGGCGCCGACCTGCAGGCGGCGGTGATCGCGGCACTTGCCGTTGAGCCGGGCAACCGGGTGCTCGAGATCGGCACCGGGTCCGGCTACACGGCGGCGGTGATGTCGCGGCTTGCCGCGCGTATCGTGACCATCGACCGTTACAAGACGCTGGCCGAACAGGCTCGGCAGCGTGTCGAGGCACTCGCCATCGGCAATGTCATCGTGCGTCAGGCGGACGGTTCCAACGGGCTGGCCAACGAAGCGCCGTTCGACCGGATCGTCGCCTGGGCGGCTTTCGACAGCCTGCCGCGTTTTCTGCTCGACCAATTGTCGAGCGGCGGCATCGTTATCGCGCCGATCGGACCCGACGAGGGCGAGCAGGTGCTGGCCAAGCTGACCAAGGTCGGCAGCCGCTTCGAACGCGAGGATATCGGCCTGGTGCGCCTGCAGCCGATCCTGCACGGCGTCGCCGCAGTGATCTAATTTCCGGGCACATCGCGCCGCTTGGGGATCAGCCGAAGCCTGTTGTTTCGTCATTCTGGGGCGCGACGAGGAGCGAAGCGACGTAGCGCAGACCCTACAGCGGTTTAGCTTTTGATAGAATCGCCGAGCCGCTCTATCTCTTTGTTTTGACGCAATTCCGAACGGAAAACCGTTTCACACGTTCCCTGGAATTGCTCTA
>NZ_JBVVQF010000005.1:331782-344015 GCF_055811815.1 Mesorhizobium sp. WSM4836 | reverse complement strand
GCGGTCTTGGATTCGGATTCGACCCGACGAACGACCACGCGGTCATGCAGCGGCCGGAAATTCGACTTTGCCATTTTGGATATCCCTGGTGCGGAGGTTGAAAGGTTCTCCGTTGCCGGAGCCCGGTTAGCACTCGCTAGCGGGGAGTGCTAACGTGGCTGTGAGATAGGCTGTAGGTTCGTACTAGTCAAGACGGATGAGCGGACGGCCGAAGAGCCAAAAGATTTGGAATCGGCACGGAAGCCTGGCCCCATTACGGCGCATCTCAATGCCTAAGCGAGCGTTTCGGCCGTAAGCGCTGGCTGATTTTTGTGTCTTATTTGGAATGTGAAATTATGTGAAATTAACGGCAGAGCAGTCGGCCGCATCCACTTGGGGTCGCAACGAGCGTTCATCGCTTCGGCAGGGCAGAGCACATCGGAATGTCTTTCTGAGGACGATGTCTCCTCGGTTTGGGTCGCCCATCGAACAAGCAAATTGCGAGCGCCTTGCTTCAGGATTGCCAGGCGCAATCGCTCGACGTGCTGATCAGACTCTCGAGCGAGCTCACGGTGGACGACATCGGTGCCGCCTTCGACGAGACGTGCCGGCGCTGGCGCCTGCACGACCACCTCTTCGCAGGCCCGACACGCATACTTCGGTCGGCGGGTGACAATCACCCGGAACTGGGCGGGCACGATGTCGTAGTCGGCGCTCGGGTCTGATGAACGGTTTCGTCTTCAACAATGCTGCTCACGGCCTAATTTGCGCAATCGAGTGGTGCGCGTCGGCGTGTGCGTGCTGCCCTTTCTTCTCTCGATCGGAATTTTCGCCGGCACTCAATGCTGGCGGCGACGTGGCGCAATCTATCCTCAGCCAGCAGGCGACCCCCGAAGCGCTCGCCAATCCACGCGGAGCTGTAAGCGGTGAAGGGATTTCATGGACCATCGGGCGGCAAAGATGCGGGCCTGGTGTTTCGTGATTGACGCGGCGCCGCCGCTTGCAAAGAGGCCGACCTGCCTTCCATACTACGAGCTGGAGCTAGCACCGAAAGATTTCAGGCATCAATGACTTGCCAATTGAACCACGTCAAAACTTGTGGCCACATCACATCAGCTACGTACAGACGGGGCGAAAGCCATTTTATAATGCCACTCGCGCTTCCGCGCCAAGGGCGGTTTGACGCCCTATTTACGTCGAACCCACTTGTGGCCCAATCACGAGGCGCACCTAGGCGATCCTGCCGCCAATCGGCCTCGACGGGAGCGGAAAAATGGACCTTGCAGATTGCCGAAGGTTGAACGAGATCGTTCCAACTGACACCAATCCGTCAATAGCCAAGCTCGAACGCTGTCTGGCTGTCGCGGCCTTATCTGGTCGTCCGGCATGGCGACGCCTACGCGTTCACCTTCGAGCGCCTGGAGCGCGGAGTCGAGCAAACAAGGCGGCGCTCGGAAATCGCGAACGGGCGCAGCTCTTACTGGCCGCATTGCGGCAAATGGCGTCAGAAATGTAGGACCGGCGTGACGTTGTTACTCAAAGTGAGTCGAAGAGTTGAGGACAGAATCGAAAGTCGTGTTCCTATACGCATGGCCGATTGGGAGACATCGGCACGAGCAGAGATGAGAATGCGAAGCTTTGGTCGACCGAGGATCCACAGGGTGATGCGGCACGAGACCTATCTCCTGCCAGCCCATTGCCGCTATACAGCCGCTCGTCTACTCGACCTAGGGCTGTCGAGCATGAGCAAAGACCGTCCTTGCCTTATGGTCTGTGAACTCCGACGTTGACCCCGCCGAATGGCAGCTCGTAAATAATGCAGTCAAAGGTGTGCATACCGCGACGGCGACCACATTGTTTCAGTCTTTTCAACAGCGTAAGAATCTGACGGTATTCTTGACGGTATTATTTGGCCATGTCAATAAATTTAATAGCTAAAACAGGCAGATATGGACTTAATTGATGATTGAGTGGGAGTAGGCAGAATGGGATGGCATTGGCCGCGTGACGTTCGCCGATTTCAATCGCCTGGAGCGATGGCCGCAGCGCCAGCGCTCAAGCCGTTTCCTCCGCCGCAGTATAAGCGTCGACGTTGTGCAATGGGATCGTCCACCAGAGATTGAGCTGGACATACACGAACATCCCAAAGCACATCATGAGCAGCGAGTACTCCGCCCGAGGAAGGAATGTCGCGATCACGGTAATCTCAATGCAGGTAAGCGTGTTCACGACATTTGCCACGCGGAGCGGCGGATAGGCCACGAGATAAAGTATCTGCTTGCCGAGATAAAACAGCACTGATCCCGTCACCCCAAGCATTGAGAACGTTTGAAGGTTAAGATCGCCATTGATCGCATGGCCCGTCAGATTGGCCATGAAAATGATGCCCACGTACAAGAGTAGGTGGGACACCATCACAAGCAGGCCGGACTGGATCCGGTTTGCGCGTTCCAGCAGTTAGAGCGCGCCGAAATAGATCCACCAGATTTGGACGATCAACAGGAAGCCCGCGGCCGCCGCGATCGCGTCGAAAATGTCATAGTCCTCGCGGGCGGTAAACGACCCGACAATGCTGATCACGGTTTCTCCGAGCACGATGATCGCGAAAAGCCCGATGCGTTCGATCAGGTGCTTGCGGTGGACCGGGAATGCGCGTGCCTTATCGTTCAGACGGACCATCAGGAGCAATTGGACCACGATCCCAGCATAGAGCAGGGTGAACTTCCATTGCCAGGCGATCAGCAGAGAGGTCGCGCTGATGGCCATGCCCACAAAAATTGCAATTCCAGTACCTCGCGCCAACGCGTTCCCGGCGGGTGTCGTCGTTGGTACGGTGAAGTAGGCGGCCGCCAGGACGGCTTGCATCGCCAGATAGGTGAGGAGAAATCCGTGATATCCGCTCCCTTGAGCATCTTTGATGAATAGCGACAGGACAAGGACGAGGGCCATTATCGTAATGGCGCAGAGCCGCTGCCAAACGCTGTCGATGTCATACCGGTTGGCAAACATCGTGTGCCCGGCCCAAACCCACCAGACGGGTACGACAACAAGAAAGAAAGAGATCAACTGCTCGTTGTGGATTTCTCCGTGGTCGGTGTGGGCCAGTCCATGCGCCATCACGCCGATGACGGCGACGAACACAAGATCGAAGAACAGCTCGAGCCAGGTCGCCTGACGGATGCTCAATGACTGAAAGGTCTTGTGCATTGGGGGCTCGACAGGCGGCAGGGTTCACCTGCCACAGTATCTTATTGGGGCCGTAAGCTGTCCAGACTTTTACAAGTGGCCGTTCAGTTCGGCATGTCGGTGAATTGCGGGATGTCGAGCGGCTTCACCCACTTTAGGCGACGCTTGGTGAACATCTCCAGCTTTGGCTCGATCAGTTCCGGACGATCGAGGCTTCCCGCTTGTACGAAGACAAGCCCGGGAAAGCTTTCCAGGTTGCTGGTATAGAGTCGCGCCGCACATTCGGGGCAAAAATTCCGGTCGAGTCCTTTGCCCGAGTCAGCGACATAGTGAAACGCTTTCGATGCGCCGCTCAATAGAGTAAAATCCTCTTCCGGGACGCCGAACCACACCGCCATCTCGCCGCCGGAAGCTTTCTTGCAGTCCAGGCAATGGCAGGCAGCAATAAAATCCGGGTCCGTGTCGAACGCGAACTTCACGGCGCCGCAAGCGCACTGAGCTGTGTATTTCTTGGTCATGGGAGTTGCCTTTCATCGTTTGTTCGCCGGGGCCGCAACACGGTCTTCGAAGGAGTTCTTTCAATAAAGATGCGGCTGACTTTCGCCATCGGCAAGCCAAGTTGTCAAAGACGATGGATGGACAAAGTACGGTAAAATTTTACGGCTGAAAACGTCGATCTCGCGTGAGTCCTTGGGGAAACCCGACGACCAGTGTGAGTTGAATTTCAAAGCGTGCGCCAGCTGATCTGCGCATTGTCGGGCGGCGTCGATTCCTCGGTTGCAGCCCTGCTGATCCACGAGGCGGTCGGCGACCAGCTCACCTGCATCCTCGTCGACCACGGGCTGATGCGCAAGGACGAGGCGACCGGCGTCGTGGAAATGTTTCGCCAGCATTACAATCTGCCGCTGATCCTGGTCGATGCTTCGGACCGTTTTATCAGCGAGCTCGAGGGGGAGTCGGACCTCGAAAAGAAGCGCAAGACCATCGGCCGGCTGTTCATCGAAGTTCGAGGAGGAGGCCGAGAAGCTCGGCGGCGCCGATTTCCTGGCGCAGGGCACCCTCTATCCCGACGTTATCGAGAGTCTCCCCGCTCTTCGAACGGCGCCCATACGCCGTCAGGCCCACCCCAACCTTCGCGACTTGTGGCCTTCAAATATTCGGTCGCGCGCTGCTCGAAGAAGTTAGCGCGCGCGACCAGTTCTCGGGGTCGATCACACGGTCGTAGATCGACTACTGCTCCTTCTTGAACAGGTCCTGGAAGATCAGCTGGCCCCAAGTGCGGCCGCGTGCGTGCACCAGCGCGCCACCCTCGTTGAGCTTGCCCAGCTTGACGGGTGCGAACCCGAGTTGTTTGGCCAAGGCCGCCACGGGAGCGATCGCGTCCTCGTCGTCGCTCGACAGAAAGACGACCCGGTGGCCGCCCTCGACGATCGGATCGGCAGCCAGGGTGGCCGCGATCAGGTGATTGAACCCTTTGACGAGCTTGGCGCCGGTGAACGCCTTCGCGACGAAGGCGGAGGACGGGAGACCGTCCAGCTCTTCAGGCACTGGAAACGCGTTCGTCGCGTCGATGACTGTCTTGCCTTCCCAACTCGGCAAGGTCTTCGCAACCTCGCGATGCTCCCCGAACGGGACCGCCAAGATGATAATGTCGGCCTCGAGCGCATCCCGCAGCGACTTGGCGACGACCGTGGGTCCAATCGCCCGAGCCTGCGGCGCCAACGCCTCGGGCGGCCGGCGGCTCGCGACGGTCACGTCGATGTTTTTACGGGCCAAGGCGTGGGCGAGGGCCTGGCCTATCTTACCGAATCCTACAATCGCATAGCTCATAATACTTCTCCGATCCGTGTTGATATTGATTCCGGGGCCTCCGAACGGCGCTGGGTTACCGTTTCGCTGCGTGGCGACCTTCGGCTAGGCCTCCTGCCCTGAACGACTTCCGCGTGGCCGGACTGACCGTTCAACGCGGAAGTCGTTCCACCATGGACTGTGCTACTTCCCGCGATCCGGCGCGATTTCAGATGGCCGAGAAGCCGCCGTCGACAGACAACTCCAGCCCATTCACGAAGCTCGAATCGTCAGAAGCAAGAAACAGCGCGGCCGCCGCAATTTCCTCAGGATGACCCATCTTTCCCCGTGGGATCAAGGATTCGAACATCTGCTTCGCCTCCTCGGTGAGAACCTGGTCCTGCATCGGTGTGGCGATCGGCCCCGGGTGCAGCACGTTCACCCGGATATTCCTGCCCTTCAGCTCGTTGAGCCACCCGCGTGCGAATGCGTGCAACGCCGCCTTGCTCGCCGCATACACGCTGTAACCAGGAAAACCTTTCAGTGAAGCAACTGATCCGGTCATGAAGATCGATCCGCCATCGTTGAACAGCGGCAACGCCTTTTGCACCGTGAACAGCGTGCCGCGCGTATTCAGGCTGAACGTCGCATCGAAATGCTGCTCGGTAATCTCGCCGAGTGGGACGGCTTCGCCTGTGCCGGCGCTCGCATACAGGACGTCGATCTTGCCCTTTTCCCGCTTGACTGTATCGAAAAGGCGGTCGAGGTCGTCGAGATTGGCCGCATCGCCGCGCACGCCGGTCACGTTCCGGCCGATCAGCCTGATGGCCTCGTCGAGCGCTTCCTGCCGACGGCCCGTAATGAAAACATAGGCGCCTTCTTCAACGAACCGCTTGGCGGTCGCCAGCGCCATGCCGCTCGATCCACCCGTGATGACTGCTACCTTACCCTCGAGCTTTCCCATGACTTCTCCTTTCGTGGTGTCGGGACAGCATCTGCCCCGGAGAGCCTCGAAATGGGTCCGCCGGCATCAGTTGTTGAGTGCGGAAACGCGCACATCGGTGGTGCGAAATCGATCCGGCTGGACCACTGACGCCAGCCGCGACGATCGGTGTCGGCCCTTCAGAATTGGGCCGCACTTGCTGGCATAGGCTATGGTGACTGCCTGTGTTACCAACAACGAGATGCTGTTCGATGTGTTGGATACGGGCTGTGGAAGGTGCACCGCGCGGTGCCGGATTGCACCATGATCGACTGGGATGACGTTCGCTACTTTCTTGCCGTGGCGCGCGGAGGCTCGGTGCGGGCTGCCGCCGGGCGCCTCGGGGTGAATCACTCGACCGTGCTGCGACGCATCGCTCAGCTCGAGGAACGCCTCGGGGCGCAGATGTTCGAAAAGCTGCCTTCGGGCTACCGCCTGACGGCTGCGGGCGAGGAGGTCATCGAGCTCGCGAACCAGATGGAGGCGTCGTCGCACCAGCTGGAGACGCGCGTCCTCGGGCGCGACCAGAGCGTGCGCGGGCTTCTGCGGGTGACGCTGGCGCCGCCTCTCGCGACACACCTGCTCATGCCGGACTTCGCCGATTTCGCGCGTCTGCATCCGGACATTGAGATGGAAATCTTGTCGTCCGGCGAGCTGGCAAATCTGACCAACCGAGAGGCCGACGTCGCGATCCGCGTCGTCTACGAGCGCAAAACCCTGCCGCTCAATCTTCACGGCCTGAAGGGGCCGGTGCTGTTCGGCGGCGTCTACATGTCCCGCGATCGACTAGCCGCGTGGCGTGCGGGCGCGCCTGATCCTATCCGGTGGATCGTCATAAGCATTCATGGCATCCCGGATTGGGCCAGCGATGGCGAGGTTCGCACCACAGGGGTTCCATTCAGGACTACGGACGGCGAGGCGCAGATCGCTGCTGTACGGCAAGGGCTCGGGATGACCACACTGCCGTGCTTCGTTGGCGATGCCGACCCCCTACTGGTGAGGGTGCCGGGCACCGACTTGCACATGCATGGAACGCTCTGGCTTCTCACGCAGGGGGAGACACGCAAGACGAAGCGCGTGCGGCTCTTCACGGAGTTCGTATCCCGCAGGCTCGCCGCGTACGCGCCGCTTCTCGCGGGACTGTCCTTATCGCGTGACTGACGCGCGGCAGGTAGCGATGGCGCTGTGTCGGCTACTCCGTGGTGCTAGCCTTTCTTCTGCGCCGAATAGTGTGCGACTGCGCGACGGCCATTTTCAGCTCGGGCGTGATCTCCAA
Source organism: Mesorhizobium sp. WSM4836 (assembly GCF_055811815.1). Taxonomy (NCBI): domain Bacteria; kingdom Pseudomonadati; phylum Pseudomonadota; class Alphaproteobacteria; order Hyphomicrobiales; family Phyllobacteriaceae; genus Mesorhizobium; species Mesorhizobium sp. WSM4836. The sequence continues at coordinate 336,804 of NZ_JBVVQF010000005.1, read as the reverse complement.
CGGCCCATTCTCTGCCCCATGTAGCCCCTGAACCTGGACAGTCGGAAATGGGAGCTCGATGCCCTGCTCCTTGAAGACTTGGCGGAGGCGTACATAGAATTTGCGTTTCATACCGAAGGCTCCTCCCGGTCTGGTTGTCGCCTTGACCCTCAATACGATGCCGTATTCGCCGAACTCCTGTACGCCCTGCATCTTGATCGGGTCGAGCACCCAGTGTTTGAACTCGGGATCTTCCGCCAGTTCGAGCCCGATCCGCTTGATCAGCTTGCGAGCGAAGTCGATATCGGTGTCATAACCAACGGTGATGTTGAATTTGTCGATAACCCAGTCACGGCTCTGGTTCTGGACTGCCCCGAGTTCACCGAAAGGTATCGTGAACAACGGACCACGATGGTGGCGCAGCTTCACCGAGCGCAGCGAAAAGCTTTCCACAGTACCCTTGTAATTGCCCGATGAAATGTATTCGCCAACACGAAACGCATCATCGAGCAGAAAAAACACGCCTGAAATGACGTCCTTGACGATGGTTTGTGCGCCAAAGCCCACGGCGACGCCGACGACGCCGGCGCCGGCGATCAATGGGCCGATCTGGATACCCAGCGAGGCGAGCATCATAAGCACCGCCATCACGATGATCGATGCGAGCAGAATGTTCTGGAGGATCGGCAAGAGCGTGTGGAGCCGCGCCTGCTGCGGATCGACGACCGGCACGTCCTCGTCGCTGATCACTGGGTGCGGTGTTTCGATGCCCAGCTTTCGTTCGATCAAAGCTTTGATGATCGACCAGCCGAAATCGGCTGCGAGGACAATGACCACGACATTGATCAAGCCGCGCAATATGAACGTCGTCGTCGTATCGCTGCCCCGCATGGATTGCATGTCCAGACCCCAGACACGTGCGAGAAGGTAAGCCGCCGCCACGATGAAAATCATTCGGATTCCGCGATCGATGACAGCGATCGTCACCGCCGGGATCGTAGGCCGGCCGACATCTTCCGAACCTGGCCGAAGGACGAAATTGACCCCGCGCTGCGCCATCACGATTGCCAAAGGCAGGAAGAATGCGGCGAAGGTAAACCAGAAGTATACATAAAGGCCGGCGATGCGCTGCAGGAACAGGACGACGAAATAAGCAGTCAATAGCCATGTCGCTTCCGTGTGACCGATATGGCGCGCATCGTCTCGCTGCGTTCTTGGCCGACGCCAAATGGCGAGCAGCAGGAGCAACAGCAGCACGAAATCGGCGCCCAGTGACAGGACCATCATTCCATCCTGATCGATGCCGAGACCTGGCAAGAGGATAAACGCGGCGCCGAAGAAGGCGAAGACGCCGACGATCCGGGGCAGCCAATAGGACCAATGGTCAGCCGCTTCGTTGGTGATCGGCAAAGCACGAACCTCGACGGCGTTCTCGACGCTCATGAAGGAAGGGACGAGCATGGCCATGACGTACATGCGCACACCCCATGTAACGACTGCCGCCATCAGAAATGTCAGTACGATCTCGCGGATAAGCATTGGCCAGTCGAACAACATGAACGCGCCGGCGCTGCCCAGTGCGAAAGAGACGATAAGCATGCTGGAATAAAGCGCGCGACCACCAATCTTCTTGGCGCGCCCAATGGGCGTATCCTTCGGTTGCGCGATAATCCAAAGGCGAAATGGACGGGTGAACCTGTACGTTGCCCAAGTGAGTGCCAGGCCGGCAGCGATGAACATCGCAATCAGCACAAATACGCCGGCAGACCCTTTGCTGGACATATCCTGCATCATCTCTGCCCGAACGCGCGCGAACTGGCCTGACAGCAGGGGCAAAGTTCGCATGATTCTTTCGATATGGTGCCTGATCCGATCGAGCATCGAGGATGCCATCGTATTCATCTGGCCGGGTGCAGCCACGGCACCGGACGATACGTTGGCCGGCGAAGCTCCCCTCTCGGCAGGCGCTCCCGTTGACCCGGCGTCCTGATTTCGCTGTTCGGCCACCCAGGCCTTTACTGAGGGATCGTCGAGAAGCTCGAACAGCTGTTTGACCCTTTCAGGCGGGACGGTCGCCGGCGCCTGCGCCTGCGCCTGACCAGCCAAAAAAACGGCGATCCCAACGACGAGCGGTCTGGCAATCAGGGCAAACATCGCAGTCAGGTCTCCGACACGCCGTGCCAGGCGCGCCAGGTTCCTGGCTCCCAATCGTCGAATCATGCGTGGCATCGTGTGTAACCTTCCGATCAGATCGGCAAGCAACGACATCTATGTCCGTCGTTGCCCCACCTTGAAGAAACCGATGTTGCCGTGCAAGACGTCATCGTTGCGACCCAGACCGTTACGCCGGGTACTTGGCGGTGTCTACTTAGCCGCCGGGGGAGGGCATTCCGACCTAGGCCCAGCCTTCAGCCGTTCTATGAACTGGGCATCCGCGATGCTGGGCGTAAAACACCCGGCACCAGGGTACCCCAGGCCAGAACGCGTATGCCGCGGTGGGCATCGCCGACCGAGGCGCTATGTGATGGAAACTGGGCGCATGACCGTGCAGGGAAGAACGATGGCGACGTCAGATATCAGGATCCGATTTCCCCCGGAAGGCGCCACATTCGCACACGACCTGTGCCACGCAATTCCGTTTCCGCGAGTGGGTCGCAAGCAAAATTTGGTCCAAGCAGTTTGTGAGTTGAATCCGAAATACGGATTTCATCGGGCTCCGCGGACGTTTGGATACGTGCGGCGAGATTGACGGTGTCGCCCCATAGGTCATAGGCAAACCGCCTTTTGCCTATGACGCCTGCCACGATTGGTCCTGAGTGAATTCCAATTCTGAGTCTTATCGGTTCTCCGGCGAAGCGTTCGCGCTTGACCGCCTTCCGCAGTTCAACTGCATAGTGCGCAAGGGCTTCCGCATGATCGGGTCGCTCGGCGGGCAGGCCAGCGACCACCATCACACAATCGCCGATTGTCTTGATCTTTTCGCAGCCGTATTGCTCCGAGAGCAGATCCGCCGCCTTGAAGAAGTAATTTAGAATAGCGAGCGTCGTCACGGCTCCGACGCTCCGCGCTCTTTCCGTAAAGCCGACGATGTCGGCAAAAAGGACACTCACGTCAGCATGGTTGTCTGCAATTTGTTCGTCCGCTTTTAACCGCTCCGCGATCGACGCCGGAAGAATATTGAGGAGTAGGGCTTCGGCGCGCTGGTATTCACGCGACAATCCCTCTTGGCTCGCCCTCAACGCCTCGTTCATCGATTGTAATTTCTCGTTGAGTTGACGCTCCCTCTCTTGCAGGAGTGTCATTTCATAAGCCTTCTGTTGAAGCCGCTGCCTGTTGTCGCGTTCGGCAGTGGCGTCAAGAAAGAGCAGCCACACGCAGGCATTGTCAGCAAAAAGATGGAGGTCCGCCACCCGCCCGCTGGGCAGTTCGACCATGGCCATACGATATGGAAGCTCAGGGCAGGGCAGCAAACCTTCCATGAATTCAAGCTGCTCGGCAACAGGCTTACCAATACGAAGTGATGAGAGTCCGTAATGTTTAACGTTACCGCCCTTCGCAGCTATGCAAAGCTGGGCGTCGATTTTCAGATATGCGACGGAGCGCTCGTTGTAGAAGAAATCGTAAATCCAGCCTCTGACTTCTCTTGGTAAGACATGCATGGTTTATTTGCTGATCATCGAAGCAAGCTGACGAAATGCATCATCAACATGTTCACCCGAAAGCGCACTTGTTAGATAGATTTGCCAGCCAAGTTGCCTCAGTTCGTCAATTTCACTGTCCGATATTGCCCACCGATCGGCCAGATCGGATTTGTTGAACAGCAATACAAACGGCATAGCGCCGAATTCGGCCTCGGCCCGCTCGCGCAACGTGAGCGCTACGGCAAGAGTAGCAGCGCGTGTTCCATCGACGACAAGCATGAGCCCGCTCGCACCTCGCACATAGCTGACGCGGAATGAGCCGATATCGTCTTCGCCGGCCAAATCCCACAAAATCAGATCCACGGTCTTGTCAGGGAATACGACACTCTTCTTGTCGATTTTCACTCCCACGGTGGTCAAGTAGGTTTCTGAAAAGATGCTTTGCACAAACCTGCGAACCAGACTCGTCTTTCCGACAGCGAACCCGCCCAACATGCAGATCTTCTTTTGCAATATCCTGGGCTCCGCCCTAGTGGAAGTTTACCGTAACCGAAACTCTGCGATTGGCCGAGCTCCCGGTTGGGCTATTTTCAGTCTCCGCTGGCTCAAAGGTGCCTGCGCCGCGAACCAAGAGCAATTCCGGATCGACGCCGCGCTTCTTGAGAAGCGCACGAACTGTTTCCGCGCGCGCGGCGCTGATCGACAACTTGGCCGTTTCACGGCCCGTCTCGTCCGAATGGCCGGTCAACATGAACTGTGCTGTTACGCCTGCCTTGCGGGCGTCCTTGGCCAATTCTTTCAACTGATTAGCCAGTTTGTCGAGAACCGGCAGTTGCTCTGGTCCCGGTACAGCCTTGCCAGAATCGAAGAAAATGTCGACCGATTGAATAGCTTCCCTCAAATGAGTGAGTTCCGGAGGGGTCAACTCACGCAATTCGGAGATTTCTAGAGAGAGTCCATCCGCGGACAGCTCTTGGGCGGCGACCCGCGCCCGATCTATCCATGCGGCAGGAGCCTCACCCTGGGCAACGATGCGATCCCTGATGATCGAAAGTCGTACTGAATCCGGCGGCGTCAGCGACGCCATCAGCCGCTTCAGCACGAACTTCGGATCAAGGCTTTGATAGAATTGCCACAGCGAATGAACGCGAGCAGGATCGACCCCTGTTCCGGACAGCAGAGCCTGCGGGTCGGCGGCCTGCGGGTCTCTCAGGCCGGAAATATAGAAATGTCCGCCCCTCACCGTTTGTTGGGCGACGATGATTCCCGCTTGGGCCTCCAGTCGCGACACATAAGTCTGCCAGTGCTCCGCTGCGCGTGCGTCAGGGCTCACATCACGAACCCTGGAGATGTCGAATTCCGGTCCGCCTGCCGAAAGCTGTCGGGCCGCCGCGCGCGCGCG
>NZ_JBVVQF010000005.1:283135-331682 GCF_055811815.1 Mesorhizobium sp. WSM4836 | reverse complement strand
CAAGCGGGTCTCTCAGGCCGGCAATATAGAATTGGCCATCGCGCACCTTTTGTTCGGCAACGATGATGCCCGGCTGGCTCGCCAGTCGCGACACATAGGCCTGCCAGCGCTCCGCCGCGCGTGCTTCGGGGCTCACATCACGAACCCTGGAGATGTCGAATTCCGGTCCGCCTGCCGAAAGCTGTCGGGCCGCCGCGCGCGCGCGATCTATCCAGGTGTCGGGAGCCTCACCCTCGGCAACGATGCGATCATTGACGATCGAAAGTCGTACTGAATCCGGCGGAACCAGCGACGCCGTTAGCCGCCTCAGCACGAACTCCGGCTCAAGGCTCTGATAGAATTGCCACTGTGAATGAACGCGGGCGGGATCGACCTGCGTTCCGGCCAACAGCGACTGCGGGTCGGCGGCAAGCGGGTCTCTCAGGCCGGCAATATAGAATTGGCCATCGCGCACCTTTTGTTCGGCAACGATGATGCCCGGCTGGGTCGCCAGTCGCGCCACATAGGCTTGCCAGCGCTGCCCGGATTGCCAGGAAAGAAAGAACCAACCACCCGCCGGAATCAAAACCAGCAGGACTGCAGCCACCACCAGCCACGGAAATCCCTGGTTTGATTCCTCCTGCTTCAGTTCAACGCAGGTCTGCAACTGCGTCTCTACGCCGGTCAACTGCGAACTGTCGCCGTCGAACTGCTCTAGAGCCTGGGAGCATTCAGCATGGATGCGAAGCAATACATCGCGAATTGTTTCATGTAATTCCTCCGGCGGATTTCCCCGGATCACCGCAACCAAGGTCGCAAACGGTCCAACTTCCGACCAGAGACGAAGCTCCCCGAATCGAATAGTGTCCAGGCCGCTCTGTTCTTTCTCGTTAAATGAGTCTTTCACAAAATCTTGAATTGCACTAAGCATCGAAGAAATGAGTTGAGGATCTTCGCTGGTCGCATTATCGGCAGTTACGTGCGCTATCAAAAGCCCGGAGTTGCGATTTATAAGAAAGACGTGTTCTACACGATAGACGAGAGAATGCTTAAGAACAACTTCTGAGAAGCTTGCACCTGTTCTCCAAGCTTCAAGTCTCCACTTGAGCCCATGCCAAGTAAATATATGTCTTAAAGTTTCATTCAGCGATTGAAAGGTTTGGTCGATCTTTTCCCCGATCGACTTGCGAATAGCCGGCAGAAACACCGGGTACAATATATCCGTAAGCGTACGCGGGCTCTTCTGGATCGACCGTTGCACGGCCCTCTCGACAGCCGGCGCAAGCGCCTCGCCGAGTTGCGCATGAGCCGCACGTGCGGCTGCACTGGGGAGAACACCCCCAACTGCAGCCGCAAGCTGCTCGGGTTCGTCGAGCAGGTGCGTAACTCGTGAAAGCTCCGAAATTTCGCGGCCGACCAGCAACTGGCGCAGCGTTTCCATGCGAGGATCGGCGGTTGGGACTCCGTCGAGACGCGCACGATGCTCCGGATCAACGTTCCGGGCAATTTCGATCAAAAGGCGAGCCAGAGCCTCGCGATCAATCTCTGTATCGTTCGAAGCTGTTCTTTGAGGAAGGCTGATTGGGTCGACGGTTGACGTCAAGTTCCGATCAACTCACTTTCCAGCTACGCTCAGAGTTGCCCTTGCTACCGACGGGATCCTGATTTAGACATTTTGCAACCTCGACAAACAGGCCAGCCAAAAGATTTCGGTCGGTCTTGACATTGCCGAGATCGGAAAACATTTTCTCCATTACCATCTGAATGCTATCATTCTTTTGCTTGATTTCCTCACGCAGCAAATGATCGTTTCGATTTATCCGGTCCGCAACTTCGCGCTCAAGCTCGCTCAATTGATCCGACAACGAGCGCACCTGCTTTTCAAGCGCCTGGTTTTGCTCGCGAAGATTCCGGTCAATCTCCTTGTCGGCGTCGGCTCGCGCGTCTTTTTCGTTCCGCAATTGCGCCGCAAGCGAGTCGACCTGCTTCTTTGCATTTGACTCGTACATTTCAAGATTGCGCTTGGCCTCGGATTCGACATCCTTGAAGCGCTGCAAGACCCGTTCTTCAAGCTTGGAAAAACGGCGGTCATAGTCCTGCATCTGGTTGCCGAACAGCAGATCACGTATCTTGTCGACACCTACAGCGTCGCCGGATGCCCCGCTCTCGCGAGCCTGGCCCGCCATGAAGGTCAGCCCGTTTCCGTCTGGATTACTTATCAGATTTGCGTCCGCTTTATTTGCCGAAGAAGCGGTACTCGAAGATTCCTTGGCCATCCCATGCCCCTTCTTTTTAACAGCTGCCACAGTGCTATTTTAGAAACTGATAAACATGTCAGCAAAATAGACGGCCCGCAAGCCGGAATCTTCTCGGCTTAAGTCGGTTCGTGCGTCCCCATTCGGGTAAATTTGGACATGCGGCTCGACCTCGACAATCTGCCCAGCGAACCGGCTCTTCTGCGGCATCTTGTGCGTGACATGGAGGCGGTTGTCGAGCGCTGCGACGGTGAGATCGAGCCCCTTAAATCCATCATCAAGCAACTTCAGGGCTCGCAGTTCGGCCGCCGCTCCGAGCGGCTCGATCCGGATCAGCTTGCGCTCGCGTCTTCCTCCGGTCATCTTTTTTGCCGATGAAACGCGCGAGCGGAGATGCCCCGGCGCATCGACCTCAGCTCTAAGCCGTGGGGCATGCGCGCTTGCCATTCAGCTTGTCTTCAAGTTTTTTGCCTGCCTCTAATTCGCCCTTATCTTGACAGGGCAGTGCTGGCAGCCGATTCCGTCATCCGGTTTTGACATTCGCCGACTCTTGCCGAAGAAAACGAAAGCTCGATGATCCGGGACAATGCTAGTGCAAGGCGGTGTGGTACCGATGTTCAATGCCGAGCAAACCGTCGGCGCAACGCTTGCCGGTATCGGCCGGCAGATCTACCAGATACTGGATATAGTCGTCGTGGACGATGGGTCGACGGACTGATCGGCGTCGATTGTGACGGCCTACGCCGAGAAAGATCAACGCATCTTGCTCTACTTTCGAACCGGGCACGGGTAAGACGGCGTGGCGCATGATCCCTTGGTTTCAATCGTGGTTCCTGCGCACAACGCGGAGGTAACGCTGGCGCGCGCACTCGATTGCCTTCTCGATCAGGACTTTGCTAACTGGGAGGCGATCGTCGTCGATGATGGTTCGACGGACGGTACCCCGGCGATCATTGCCGGTTATATGGAGCACGATGCCCGATTTCGGACGTTGAGCTCATGCGCGCATAGCGCGGCGGGGGCGCGCAATAGCGGGATTTCGACAGCGCGCGGCCGCTGGCTCATGTTTCTGGATGCGGACGATTGGGTGGATGCCAGCTTCCTTGCGAAAATGCTGGCCGCACTGAAATCCGCGCCCGATGCGGTCGCCGCCTATTGCGGTTCCCGGCGCGTTATGCCCGATGGCGAACTCACGCCGTCGAGCATCGCAACGGAGGTCGCGATCCAGCCTTTCGAGACATTCGCACGCCGCTGCGCCATCCGCACTCACGCGCTGCTGATCGATCGTGCGACGATTGCCGCGTTGGGCGGTTTCGACGTTTCGTTGCGCACCTGCGAGGATTGGGATTTGTGGCAGCGCGTCGCGCGTTTGGGCAAACGCTGGGTGATCGTCGACGAGCCGCTCGCTTTCTACCGGGCCAGCCCCGACTCGCTCACTCGCAATTCGATGCAGATGCTGGCAGATGCGGAAATCGTGATCGCCCGCGGCTTTTCTCCTGATCCCAGGGTCAAACACCCGGCAGCGGCTCACGCCAATGGAGCGATCGAGGCGAAAGGCGGCACCGCTTCCGAAGCACTCGCGTGGTTCGCCTTGTGGAACGCCGCGTCGGATTGCGGCTGCGGCTCGCGCTCGATCGGCCCGCAGTCCCTGCGCGCGCTCCCGGCAGGACGTAAGTGGGCGCGTGAGATCGCCAAGGTGGTCTTCGATGGCCTTATGGCAGGAAGCCTGTCGGTGCCGGCGCAATTGGCTGCCAGGTGGGACAGGTTCGGCGGCTCCCTCACCGAGCTGATCACCGAACTCGGCAAGGTCTGGAAAAATCCCGACGCAGGTCGCCGCGTCCAGTATCACCTTGAGCAAATGCTGCTCGACTTCGACGATCTTGCCGCGCCGCGCAGCCTGGCACGGACACTTGGAATTCGTGTCGACGCGCGAAATCCGGCCTCGATCGAAGTGCCGGAAGGAATAGATCAAATCTATGCCTATCTGATGATGGATGGCCAGATCGAGGCTCTCGTGCAGTTCGGCGTACTCGGGACAGTGACAAGGCGTCATTGGATTGAATTGATCCTGGATGTCGTGCCCCCTGAGCGGCTTGTAGACAGTGCGGCAAGGTTTGCGGGACGATCACCTGTCCCGCAACCGGCCGCCGGCGCCGATACGTCAAACACGCTCGCAGCCGAGGCATTGCCAGCCACAGCCGAAGGCGGGCCTGATCCGGACAGCCACTTCGGCAAACTCGCGCGGCTGGCCGCAGAAGCGCGGGAGCTGGCTCTGTCGAGCGCCGAACCTGCGGAGCCTCCTGCCGCGCCGCGCCGCGCACGGCCCAGGCACGACAAGGATCGCACGTCGTTCTGGAATGGCTATTTCGCGACCGAGGATCCCTGGAACTACGGTTCGTCCTATGAGCAGGAAAAATATGAGCGGCAGCTCGAAATTCTGCCTGCCGGTCGCATCGGACGGGCGCTTGAGCTGGCCTGCGCGGAGGGGCACTTCACACGGCAGCTGGCGCCGCGGGTAGGCCATTTGACCGCAACCGACATCTCCGCCGTAGCGGTCGGGCGAGCGCGCGCGCGATGCGGCGATCAGTCGAATGTTGAGTTCGGCGTACTGGATTTCTCCGCGGACACGCTGCCGGGTGAGATGGACCTGATCGTATGTTCGGAAGTGCTCTATTATCTGGATGATCTCGCCGAGTTGCGGCGCATCGCCAAAAAAATCGTTGAGGCATTGGCGCCTGGGGGCAGTTTCATCAACGCACACGCATTCGTGCTACGCGACAATATTGAAAGGACCGGCTTCGACTGGAACACGTTCGGCGCACAAGCGGTCTCAGAGACGCTGGCAGGGACCGAAGGCCTCGTCCTCGAGCAATCGATCCAGACCGAGCTCTACCGCATAGACCGCTTCCGCCGCCTGTCACCCGACGACGTGGCGACGGAACCGGTGATTGATCATGTGCCAATCCGCGCGCGCCTCGAAATCGGGGTCGCGCGAAATATCGTCTGGGGCGGGGCGCGGGCCCTGCGCCGCGACGTTGCACGTAGCGAGCGGCGGCAGCGTATCCCTGTCCTCATGTATCACAGCGTCTCCGATGAAGGTCCGGCCGCGCTCGCCCGTTTTCGGCTCACGCCCGCCGCATTGCACGAACAGATGATATGGCTGCGCGCCAACGGCTTTCATGCGATTAGGTCCGAGCAGCTGGAATGGTTCATCGCCAACCGTCAAACTTTGGTTGGCCGCCCAGTGCTCATCACCTTCGATGACGGCTTCCAGAACTTTGCCGACCATGCCTGGCCGATCTTGCGCGCGAACGACCTGACCGCGGAAGTGTTCCTGGTGACGGACTTGGTCGGTGAAAGCGCACGGTGGGATGCCGACAGCGGTCCACCGACACCGCTTATGGACGCCGGGACGGTGCGACGCCTCGCAGCCGAAGGTGCGTTCTTCGGAAGCCATCTGGCGACGCATCGCGCAATCGATGGTCTTTCGAGTTCCGAGCTAGCCGCCGAACTGCTGCGATCTCGTATGTTCATAGAACGGTGGACCGGCCGGCAAACCACGGCGTTCGCGGCACCCTTCTCTGTCACTGACCGGAGGCTAGGCCGGCTGGCCAAGGAGTGCGGCTATCGGATCGGCTTCGGCGGCAGACACGGGCCGGCGGACCTCGATTGCGATCCCATCGACCTTCCGCGCATCGAAATTCGCGGGGATCGCTCGCTCGATGACTTCGTTGCCAAAGTCGAGGCCGTGCTCGCATGAACGCTGAACTTGTCAGCGTCTGGATTGGTACCAAATTGGTTCCGCTTTTTGTTCAGTGCCCGCCCGTTTACCTCGTTCGCAAGTCTATTGGGCGACTTGGGACACGGCTGACATCAGCTCCTGCGGGTTTGGCTTCCCAAACATGTATCGCCCGCCCTCTGGAACCTCCGTGAAGCTCCAGCGGACGATCCCCTGTCGGTCCAATAGGAATTGACCGACCAGTTGTCCGTGTCCTGTTGCCATCATCTGCTCGTCGGCTTCGGTCACTTCGTAATGGTCCTTCTTGTTGAGGAATTCGCTGGCCACCAAAGGATCCATGGGACCGGGCAACTCGCCTGGTATATCGACCCGCATATCCTTTGCCGCTGCCATCGAGACCTTGTACGGCCAGTTCGTCTCGTTTTGGGTGAATTCGAGATTGGGCAGTCCAAAGGCACGATGTGAAGCACGTTCAGGGTCGGAGGCCGCAAGCAGATTCGGCATCGGATGGTAGCGGAAATAGAGACGCGCCCGTTCGATCGGCGTGTTGACCACCGTCAGGCTCTCCACGCCCTTTTCGCGCAGCTCCGGATCAAGCCGCGCCTGGGCGGCGATATAGCGCCGGCAAAACGCACAATGCAGACCTCGAAACAGGCCGACCAGCACCGGTCTTTGTCCGCGAAAGTCGTCAAGCGCGATCTTGCCTTCCTGGGTAATGGCATCGAGTACCAAGTTCGGCGCACGGTCGCCCGGTTGAAGCGGTATCAAGTCATTACGCGCGGACATTTCCAACCTCCACCCCGGCTAGTCGAGAAAAGGCAGCACCACGAGCGCTTCCGGGTCGAACCCGTGCTGGACGCATATACCCTGCGCCAGGGAAAAATAGCGTTCGGCCTCGGCCAGATTGTCGAGGTCGAGATTAAGCGTTGCAAGACCATCATAGCACGGAAACAGCAGTTGGGGTTCGCCCGTTTCGCGGGCTACGTCCAGTGCTTCGTGGAACAAGCTAACCGCCAGGTCCGGACGGCCGTTGCACTGGTGGATCTGCCCAAGCACGATCAACGGCACCGGCAGGTGCTCGCGCTGGTCGAGCGCCCGGTCGATCTCGATGGCCTTCTCGGCAGCAGGGACGCCCTCCGTTGGACAGCGATCCGTGAAAGTACAGCAAGCGACCGCCAGATTGGCGAGGAGGCGCGCCTGGAAACCCAAATCACCAATACGGCGCGCCACTTCAAGACCGCGCCGACAGACCTCCATCGCCTGTGCCGGATCGATGGTCGTGTAAAGTACGCCGAGATTGGTGTAGCCGCGGCAGGCCGCGCCCAGTAGACCGGCGGCTTCGGCCAATTCAATGCTGCGCTCAACCTGACGCACAGCCTCACGGTTTCGCCCAAGGCGAGCCAGCGCGACAGCCTTGGTATTGAGTGCCTCGGCGGTCACAAGAGTGGCATCATGCCCTACCTCGGAGATTTGCTCCGCTGTCAGTGTGCCTACGCAATCCAGCGCCGCATCTGCCCATTTTGCCGCGAGAGCGTGATCTCCGCTACGGAACGCCTGTCGGCCACGTTCTTGCCACAGATGCGCCTGCTCGATCGGGGCATCCGCTCCATCGAGGAGCGCTGCCGCCTCAGCGTAGCGGGGTTCCGCCTTGTCCCGCTTGCCGACGTCCCAGAGCAGCCGACCGATCTTACGCAAAACTCGCGCCGACGCGACGTGATTGGCAGACTCGCGGTATGCCTGCAACACCGTCTCGTAGTGGTGGTGTGCGATCTCGCGGCGGCCTGCCGGGCCGCTCAAATCGGCAATGCGCTCTGCAATTGCCAGTTTGAGCGGTGTTTGCCCGGTCGCGTCCAACGCAGTCAGTGCTCGCTCGTAGAAACGAAGGGCGTCGTCGTTGGCGTATATCATGCGAGCGCGATCGCCTGCCGCCTGCAGGTAATGCGCGCCCTTCTCCCGCTCCGCGCTCTGTGCGAAATGATGACCGAGCACGGTCAAATCCTCAAGCCGTTCCGGCTTATCGCCGAACAGTTGCTCCAAGGCAGCACCGATCCGGCCGTGGATTTCGGTCCGGCGTTGCAGGAGCAGGTTCTGGTAGATCACGTCCTGCAGCAACGTCTGGGTAAAGCGGTAGCTTTGCGACGAGACCGAGCCGGATCCGGCAACTTCCTCGATGATTTCCGCATCGCAAAGCAGTTCGCAGCCGGCTTCAAGCCGGCCGGGGTGGGCTGTCACGGTTTTCAGAAGTGTGGCATCGAAGCGCGGGCCGATTACTGCGGCCTCCTGGGCCAACCGGCGCACCTCTTGGGGCAGCCGGTCGACGCGGGCAAGCAACATTGCCTGGATAGTGGCGGGGATGCCGGTTGCGACTTCGCCGGCCACAGTCCGCCATCGCTGGCCCTCTCGCATCAGTACACCGCGATCGATAAGGCCGCGAACGATCTCCTCTACAAAAAGGGGGTTGCCGCCCGCGCGCTCGAGGATCTGGTCGACAAGCCCTCCTGCGGAGTTTACCCAGCTCTCGCCGAAAAGCGCCGCGAGCAGGCTGCGTCCGTCATCACTGTTGAGCGGCGGAAGCCTGAGCGCTGTGTGACTGACCCGACTTGAGTCGAGCTGGTCGTTCTCCGGCGCCGGACGATGCGTGACCAGCAACATCAACCGCGTGCGTTCCAACCTGTCCATCACGAAACGTAGTGCCTCGAGCGACACGGCGTCGGCCCAGTGCAGGTCTTCGACGACAATCAATAGCGGCGACAACGCAAGCCGCCGTTCGATGATTGTGCGGACTGCGTAGAGAATTTGCCGCCGCAGCTGCTCAGGCTCGACATGCTGCAAGGTGGCATCGGGGTCGCCAAGGCCGAGCACATGATAGAGCAAAGGCATCAGCCGCTTCGCCTCCTCGCCCTGCAGGCCGAGGTCGGCAAGCAAGCCTGCGAGCTTCCCCCGCATTTCGTCCCCATTGTCGTTTTGCATCATCCCGGCAGCACTGCGCACCACCGCGCCCAAGGCGCCAAAAGATTGTTCACCCAGCGGTGAGCACGTGGCCTGCCGCACGGCGAGGTTGCGAAAACGGTCCTCGTCGCCGACGCGGGCGACGAACTCCTTCACCAGCCGCGATTTCCCGATGCCGGCTTCTCCGACGAGGCGGACAAGTTGGGCCGAGCCGCTGCACGCCTGGTCAAGGCTCGCCATCATTCTATTGAGCTCCGCACCACGACCTATCAGCGGCGCACTAAGGCCGAGCGCCTCGAGCCCACGCGCTGCACGCGGGGCCGCTAGCGGTGCGTCCAGTCGATGGACGAGCACACTGCCAGCCTTGCCGTGAAGCACGACATCACCCATCGACTCGTAAGAGAAGGCATGCCGGGTCAGCCTGTGAGTGAGCTCGCCCACCAGCACCTCACCCGGTGCGGCCAGCGATTGCAGGCGTTGCGCCGTATTCACTGTGTCGCCGGTCACCGAATAAGATCTGGCGGCGCCGATGCCCAATCCGCCTGTAACGACCGGACCAGTGTTTATGCCGATGTGGAGTAACAGAGGCGAGCCGGAGTGGGGGGTGCTTTTGCCGAGCCGCGCCGTCCGGGCGATCATGTCGAGAGAGGCGCGAAGTGCACGTTCCGGATCGTCCTCATGCGCGACCGGCGCACCGAACAAAGCGAGCAGTGCATCGCCGATGAATTTGTCTACGAAACCACCATAGTTTCGCACGGCCGCCGCCAACTCCTTGAACAGTTCGTTCTGCAGCGTTTGCATGACCTCGGGGTCGAGCTGCTCGCTGAGTGTCGTGAAGCCGCAAAGATCGGCGAACAGCACCGTTACCGTCCGGCGATCGGCGTCAGAGACGGGATGCAGCCCTTCTTCGCTTTGGATGTTCGGAAGCAGCGACGGAGTTTGAGAAGGCGGCACAATGGTCCGGCTTGCTGTCGGAGCAGGCCGTTCGACAGCTTTTGCGGGCGAACCGACGCTTGCCCCACATTTCGGACAGAACTCGAAATCAGGTGCGCAGGGGTAGCCGCAACTGGCGCATGGCACGGGCTGGCGCCTGCCACACCTCGGACAGAAAGCGTAACCGCCCTCAATCTCGAAACCGCAGCCTGAGCAGTCCATAGAACAAGACCTCACTAGGGGCCGTGACGGCGTGATCTCGCTAAACACTTCACGGCCAGGGTATTCACAAGGATGAACCGATAGCCATCGACCAGCAAGTGGCAGCGCAAAGGGCATCGAGCGATCGGTGCGGTTCCAGTGGCAGAGCGCTGCCGATTCGGGCGGCTGCGCGGCCATTCCTTGCGAAAGTTCACTCTTGCCTCCGTCTTCCTGCTATCTTGGAGATGAGGTGACGGACCTGTGAGCGAGAATCGTAAGCTAGCCGCAATTCTGGCTGCAGATGTGGTCGGATACAGCCGGCTCGCGAGCGCGGATGAAGATCGTACTTTGGCGAGGTTGCGGGCACTGCGCAGCGACCTGATCGATCCGATCGTCGCAGTGCACCACGGACGGGTGATCAAGCGCACCGGGGATGGGGCGCTGGTTGAGTTCCGCAGTGTTGTGGATGCCGTGCGCTGCGCCATTGAGGTTCAGAATGGTATGGTTGAGCGCAATGCCGGCGTGCCACAGGACCGCCGTATCGAGTTCAGGATCGGCATCCACCTGGGGGATGTGGTCGAGGAAAGCGACGGCGACCTGATGGGCGACGGCGTCAACATCGCCTCGCGTTTGGAGGGCGTCGCGGCGCCCGGCGCCATCTGCCTGTCCGAGGATGCCTATCGCCAGGTCAAGGCGAGGCTCGACCTCTCGGTCAGCGATCTCGGCAGCACGCAGCTCAAGAACATCGCTGAGCCGATCCGGGTCTACTCGCTGCAAGTCGGTAGCGCCGGGACCAAGGCGGCCGCGATCTCGGAAACCGCAACGAGCCGGCCGGCGACGGCAGCGCCGCCCAAGCTGTCGATCGCCGTCCTGCCGTTCGCCAACATGAGTGGTGACGCCGAACAGGATTACTTCGCCGACGGCATCTCTGAAGACATCATCACGGCGCTGTCCAAACTGTCGCAGCTCTTCGTCATCGCACGCAATTCGTCGTTCACCTTCAAGGGCCAGAACGTCCACGTGCAGGAGGTGGGCACAAAGCTCGGCGTGCGGCATGTACTTGAGGGCAGCGTACGCAAGTCGGGAAACAGGGTACGCATCACCGCGCAGCTCATCGATGCAACCTCGGGCGGCCACCTTTGGGCGGAGCGGTTCGATCGCGACCTGACCGACATATTCGCCGTGCAGGACGACGTGACGCAGCAGATCGTCGGTGCGCTGACTCTCAATCTGACCGAGGGCGACCGTCAGCGGCTGGCGCCCGAGCACCCGCGCAACACGGAGGCGTATGACTGTTTCCTGCGGGGCCGGGAGCTGTGGCACCGGCTGACGAAGGAGACAAACGTCGCAGCCCGCGACCTCTTGCAACGTGCCATCGAACTGGACCCCAAATTTGCCTCTGCCCACGCTTTCCTCGCCCTCACGCACGGACTCGATTACCTGAACAGGTGGAGTGCGTCACCGCCGGAATCGATGGTGCAGGCGGAAGAGGCCGCAACGCGAGCGGTAACGCTGGATGGCAGCGATCCCTGGGCGCACTGGGCGCTGGCTATAGCCAAGCTGTACACACGACGGCACGATGGAGCCATCAGCGAGGCCGAGCGCGCGATAGTCCTCAATCCGAATTTCGCCGAAGGGCACGTCACCCTCGGCGAGGCGCTGTACTACTCGGGCAGATCCGAGGAGGCCCTCGAGAGTTTCGGCCGGGGGAAGACCCTGAATCCATACTTCTCGGATGTGCTTCTGCACTTCCAGGCTTTGGCCCTGTTTCAACTAGAAAGGTACGAAGAGGCCGTTGACTTCTTGATGCAACGGCTGGCTCGCAACGCTGTCACCGACGTGTCGCGCGCGCTTCTGGCCGCAAGCTACGGCCATCTGGGCCGTTTCGCCGAGGCCCGCGCGGCATGGCAGGAGGTGCTTCGCGTCAATCCCGACTATTCGCTGGAGTACCGTCGCAAAGTCTTGCCCTACAAGAACCCTGCCGATTTCGAACAAGTGGTGGACGGGCTCCGCAAGGCCGGTGTCTTGCAATGACAGGTGAGGGTTATGCGGCCGGATCGAGGCTCACCGATAGATCGCCGTTGCTTGGTTGCGCACTAGGCTGAGTTCGCCTTGATCTCTGCCTGGCCGATCTTGCGCCATCGGGCGTTTTCGCGAACCAGTTTCAGGTCGTCGGTCGTCTCGGCAAATGTCCGCAAACGGTATTGCCGGAGCAGATCCGGGAAGAGCGCCCCTTCCGGCAGGCCGGCAAGCTGCTCGCGGACCGAGATCTTTTCATCGATGACCCGCATGCCCCAGGCATTTTCCCGAACCTGCAGCTCCGCGGCCAGATCGCGCTCTTCCGGCGCGTTTTCATCTAGGGCAGCCAGCAGGATCGAGTGGAAAAGCGCTATATAGCCAATCTGTCTCAGGCCGCCCACAACCCGGACGCGCGGCAATATGGCAAGGACGAGGAACGTCAGGAACAAGTTCGGCAGCAGCACGCCGTCCAGCAGCGCCTGCCTGAGATGCGGCCGCTCGAACGGGATGGAAAGACCATGCGGCCTGCCAGGCTCGACCAGATTCCCGTTCTCGAGGACGAGCTTGCGCACGCGCTCCTCGCGGACGCCCCAGAAATAGGCCGTGGCATTGGGCAGAAACCTGCCAAATGGGCTCGATGTTGCGTCTTGCAAGGCACGTTCGAGACGCTGGCGCCTTGCGGGCTCAGTGAGCAGCCTGGAAAGAAGGCTGCCGTCATGTTCTAGATGCCGCGCCGTGGCGGCCGCGGCGAGCCGATCATCGATGAAAACCGGCAGGGCCATGCCGGAACGATCCCAATCGGCGACCAGATCCTCGTTGAGGGCTGTCAGCGCATCGGCGGCGGTTCCAAACACCTTGCCCTGGCTGGCAAGCAGTGTGCCCAGCCAGCGGCTGGCATCCGTTTCATCGCCCACCGCCTCGAGCGCGTGCTTGTTGAGGGAGACGGGACCGGCCACGCAGGCGCTTTTGCGGCACAGTTTGTGGCGCCCCATGCCAAACAGGTTGACCTTGTCGTCGCCGACATCGAGCCATCCCGGCCCCTCCCGGCCAACTGTCTCCATGGTCATCGTCGTTCCCATGAAGCCGAAGAAGGCCGACAGCCCGTTTTCGACCGCGCCGAGCCAGGCAAGCAGGAGGGCATCGAAGGTGATCCGGTCCATCAGAAGCAGGCAGTGCAGGCCGGACTGAATCACCGGTCTGTGCTCGAACTCGTCGAGGGCTTTGCCGATCTCCTCAGATTGCATCATGATACCGAGGCGCTGATGCAGGACTTCGCGCAGGATCGATCGGGCAGCGATCGCCGGGCCCGATGCAGGCCTCGCCACCGGCCGCCACAGATGGCGGGCGTAATCGGAAACCGGTGCATTCCAGTTCTGCTCGATGTCGCGCACGACCTCCGGGCAGAGCAGCGACAGCACAGCCAGAATTTCCACCGGAGGCGTAGGCGTTGGGTCAAAGACGGCGGTCATTGGTCCCGTCTAGCCGCTTGCGGTGCAAACGCCAAGCGAGACCAGACTTGCTGGATGCGGCCGGCCCACACATAGATCGTCAACTCGACCGAGATGGTGTGAGACGAAATGACCGCATCCCACGCAGTTCTTCATGAGCAATCACCTGTTCGCCGACTCGGCACGAATCGTCAGATTGGCTAAACAGCTAAGGCCAAACAGCGGATATTAGAACCGCAGCCGGGCCATGCTCAGGAGATCGTGGTACTGCCCGTCGGTAAAGCCGGCTTTCACATGCCGGCCTTCGACCTCAAAGCCGTGGCTTTTGTAGAGACGGACGGCCGGTTCGTTGTCGGCATAGACGGTCAATTCGACCCGCTTCAGGGCGCGCCAGTTGTCGGCCACGTCAAGCAGCGCGCCAAGTATGGCAGAGCCGATACCTTTGCCGACAAAGGCGTCGTCAAGGCCGATATTGATCTCGCCGATATGCGAACGGCGCGGCGAGCCCTGCACGACCAGGCTGCCGTGGCCGACGACCTTTTCGTCCAGCTCGGCAACGATCCAGGTGGTTTCCTGGCCGGACTTGGCGATGCGCCGCTCCACCTGCTCCACCATCTCGAAAGGCATCCTGAGCGTGCCCCAGCGGAAGCCCGGCATGTTGAAGATAGCGCAAAGCGCCTCCGCATCGCTTGGCCGGACGGACCGGAGCTTCGGCTGGATTTTCTCGGAGGGCGGCGAGGTCGTGCTGGTCATGGCGTTCCCGCGAAGGCAATCGGCCCGGTACGATGCACCGGACGACACCTGAAAATCCAGCCGTCTGTGCAACCTATGATGCCGATTGCGAGCTAAACTACCGGGAGGCGGCGTAGAGTTTGAAGACGCCGCTGATGCCGATCCAGCCGAAAAGGGCGAGCCAGCACAATGTCCCGGTCGCGGTCCAGTCGATTCGGTGCACCGCAGCGTCGGTGATGAGGACGCCGAGGATGGCAAGCAGGCCAACCAGAAACTGCGCCAACCCGAGCACCAGCAGTTCCTCGCGCGGCGCACTTCTCCAGACGAGATATATACCGCCCGCACCGGCGAGAAAGATGGCGCTGTAGACCTGAGCGTGGAAGGCATCGATCGGCCATGGCCAGATGCCACTGAATGTCAGGGGAAACAGCAACAAGCCGACGCCATAGAGCCCAAGGATCGCAGATTCCGCCGGCATGTTGCCGCGCCATACGGAATTTAAGGTCACGCCTTTTGCAGAAGGACGGGCCCTGGCCCGCCACAAGAACAGTCCGGATACCGCGGCCGAAGCAAGATAGACCAAAAACCACAGCCAGGGCGCTTTGCGCTCGAAGTTGAAATAGCCGAGATTGATGAACGAAACCACTGACACGATGACGGTGAAGATGAAGGCCATGACGAGCACGAGCCTGCCGGGCGACCAGCGATTCCAGACCAGCAGCGCCGCCATCACGATCATTTCGGCGGAATAGAAGCCGCCGAGGAAGCGCGCATTGAACGGCGTGACGGCCCAAGGCCAGCCCGGCTTGATCAGCGCAGGCGCGAAAAACAGGCCGGCCCCTACGGTCAGGACGATGATGACCACCACAGAGAAAAGGCGCAGGGCCGCGGGAAATGGCGGGTTGTCGGATGCCGGCATGGGAGAAAATCCCGAAGATGAATGCTCCATGAACCATCATAGTGCTGCTTGCGGCCGGTTAAAATCCGCCGAATGGAAATTGAAGTGTCATCAGGCTTATCCATTCGAATGGCCGTACGGTCCGTTTCGAAGTAAGATGGAGCGCTCGGACCAAAGACCGGTCCGGTCAAAACGCCTCGAGGTGCATTTTCCGGAGCCTGCACGATGAACGAAGCTCAGGATCTGTTCTCGCTTCTGCGACAATCGGCCAATGTCGATCCACAGGCGGTCGACGCGATCGGGCGAACCATCGCGGAGGGCGAGGACCGCGAACTTTGCCGCATTAATGCGCCAGCCTTCGCCAGCAAGCATGGTCTCGACGAGGAGCGCGCCATAGGCGCCTTTCTCCATGCGGCGCGGGTGGGCATCTTCGACATTTCGTGGAATGTTCTGTGCCCCGGCTGTGGCGGCGTGCTCGACACCAACGCCACGCTGAAAACCCTGCAAAAGGACGAATACACCTGCGCGCTGTGCTCCGAGGGCTATTCGCCGACCCTCGACGAGATGGTCGAGGTGACATTCACCGTCAATCCCCGTGTGCGCAGGATTGCCGCCCACAATCCACACGAACTGCCGGTGGCGGAATATTTCCGCCAGATCTACTGGGCGTCCGGCGTCGATCTGCCGGAAGGGGATTTCGCGAAACAGATGGAAGCGTTCTCGCTGGAGGATATCGAGCTTGCGCCCGGTGAAAAGGCGGTTCTGCCGATACAGCTTCCGTCCGAATTCATGATCGTCTTCGAGCCGGTCACCCACTCAGCGCAGTTCATCGACGGGAAGGGCGAACCAACAAAGGAGCGCCGGAGCCTCTCTTTGGCCTTCGATCGCGACCATGTCCAGAACCAGACGCTGGAGATGCAACCCGGCCCGTTGCGCATTTCGCTGGAAAACAGGACCGACACCCGCGTACTGCCGACGGTCTTCATAGCCGGCCAGGCATTGCATGATTTCCTGGGAAAACGCCGGCCCTTCCTGACCGCCAAGCGCCTGCTCACCAACCAGACATTCCGCGATCTCTATCGCACGGATACACTCGACATCAACCAGCGCCTGAAGATTACGAGCTTGACGTTCCTGTTCACCGACCTGCGCGGATCGACCGAGCTTTACGAGCGGGTGGGCGACCTTTCAGCCTTCGATCTCGTGCGCGAGCATTTCCAGGTTCTGCACGAGATCGTCACGGCGGAGGCGGGCGCGGTGGTGAAGACGATCGGTGATGCGGTGATGGCGACCTTCGCGACGCCTGATCGTGCGATTGCTGCAGCCCTCAGGATGCGCGATGCCATGCGTATGCTCAACGACAAGAGCGGGCGCGAGGATCTGCTGCTCAAGATCGGAGTCCATGCCGGCCCTTGCATCGCCGTGTCTATGAATGAGCGACAGGACTATTTCGGCCAGACGGTCAACATTGCTTCGCGGGTCCAGAACCTTGCCAACGCACAAGCGATCTTCGCCACTCGGGCGGTAGTCGACGACAATCTCACCGCCGATCTGTTGCACAGGAACGCGCTGACGCCCGTGCCCCACGAGGTCTCGCTGCGTGGCATCGAGCGAGAGATAGCGGTGTATACGATCCCTTGAAGGCTTGGCCCTTGAAGACTTGGCCCCTGAAGAGTTGGCCCCCAAAGATCTGGCTCGTCTCGGCTCCTCACACGCGTCTGCAGACAAAATAACGATCCGCGGGCACCGAAGGCGGCGGCGGGAGGCATTGCAACTGCGGGTGATCGAGCGGCGTGCCGCTGACCGCGATGCCGCCGACGCGAAGCAGTCGGGCAACCAGATCGGGGAGCCAGGTAGAGGTCACTGCATCGCGATCTTCATAGCCGGTGCCGATGTCGGCATGAACAAGAGCCGCATCGATGCCAATGAACCTGCTCGCCGTCTCGCGTATTTCGCCGAGCACGAGGTTTTCAGCTTCGGGAATTGAGGTGGCGTGTGCGGCAAGTGCGCGGTCGAACGCTACGATCCGGCGTCCGGGCAGGCGCTCGCGCAGATGGTGGAATGTCCTGCCATTGCCGAGGCCGAGCTCGAGCACGGGGCCCTCAATCTTCGCCACCTCGGCGCAGACATGATCGAGTATGTCGCGCTGTGCGGTCATCCTGCGGATGAAACTGTCGAGGCGACTCATGTTCGATTGTATGTCCTGATCTCACTTGTAGGGGTCCGCGGCGTCCCGCAACCCGTCGCCGAGGAAGTTGAATGCCAAGATGACGAGAACGACCGGGAGCATCGGTAAAAGCAGCCATGGGTAGAACGCGATCACGCTGACGCTGCGCGCCTCGGTGAGCAGAATGCCCCAGCTGGTTATCGGTGCCCGCAGACCGAGCCCGAGGAAGCTCAGCGCCGTCTCGCCCAGGATCATGCCGGGTATGGAAATCGTCGCCGTCGCGATCAGATGCGACATGAAGCCGGGAATGAGGTGTCGCCGGATAATGCGGCTGCTGCTGGCGCCCATCAATTGCGCGGCCAAAACGTAATCCTCCTCGCGCAAGGCTAGAAGCTTTGAACGCACGGCCCGCGCCAGTCCGGTCCAGTCGAGCAGCCCGAGGATGACGGTGATGCCAAAATAGATCAGGATCGGACTCCAGGTTATCGGCATGATTGCCGCAAGAGCCAGCCATAGTGGAATGCTGGGGATCGATTGCAGAACTTCGATTATCCGTTGAACGACCAGGTCGAAGATACCGCCGTGATAGCCGGCCAGTCCTCCGATGACTATGCCGAGCAGGAAGCTAAAACTGATGCCGACGAGACCGATTGTCAGTGAAATGCGTGCGCCATAGATGATGCGCGAGAAGACATCGCGCCCCAGCCTGTCGGTACCGGCCAGAAAGAGCTGGCCGTTTTCAGCAGGGCAGACAAAATGCCTGTCACCTTCGATCAGGCCCCAGAACCGGTAACTGTCGCCCTTGCAGAAGAAACGGATCCGCTGAACATCGTCCTGTTGCTCGATGTAGTTCCGCTTGAGGGTGTCCATATCCAGCGCCATATGGCGGCCATAGACGAATGGCCCGACGAGCTGGCCGTTGTGGAACAGGTGCACCCGCTGCGGCGGCGAATAGATGTAGTCCATGTTGCGCGTGTGCAGATCGTAGGGCGCCAGGAACTCGCAGATCAGTATCCCGAAATAAAGCGCTGCCAGGAATATGCCGGATGCAAGGGCAAGCCGGTGCCGACGGAATTTCCACCACATCAGCCGCAACTGCGACGCCTGAAAGACCTTCGACTGCTCCGGCGTCATCGCCTCGACCGATTGCAGGTCAAAGGGCGCGATGGAAACGTAGTGTTGCAGTGGAGCACCCGGAGCGGGCAGCGGTGATTGCGTGTTCATTTGGTGCTGCCGCCTTGCAAACGAATTCGCGGATCAAGCAGCGCCAGCGCCAGGTCGGAAATCAGGACGCCGATGACCGTCAGGAAGGCGAGGAACATCAGGAACGACCCTGCCAGATACATGTCCTGGCTTTGCAGCGCCTTGATCAGCATCGGCCCGGTCGTTTCCAAGGACAGCACGATCGCCGTGATTTCGGCGCCGGAGATGATTGCCGGCAGGATAGAGCCGATGTCTGAAATGAAGAAATTGAGCGCCATGCGCAGCGGATATTTGACCAGCGCCCTGAAGGGATGAAGACCTTTGGCGCGCGCGGTCACGACATATTGCTTATGTAGCTCATCGAGCAGATTGGCGCGCAGACGCCGGATCATGCTTGCCGTGCCCCCGGTGCCGATGATCAAGACCGGAATCCAGAGATGGGCGAGGATCGACTTCGCCTTAGCCCAGCTCATCGGCTCGCCGAGATATTGCTGGTCCATGAGATGGCCGATGGATGTGCCGAACCAGATGTTGGCGAAATACATCAGGATCAGTGCCAGCATGAAGTTCGGAATGGCAAGGCCGAGAAGGCCGAAGAAAGTCAGGCCGTAGTCGCCCCAGCTGTATTGATGCGTGGCGGAGTACATGCCGATCGGAAAGGCGATGAGCCAGGTGAAGATGATCGTGACAAAGGAAACCAGCACCGTCAGCCACATTCGGTCCCCGACGACGTCGCGAACCGGCAGCTCATATTCGAAGGAATAGCCGAAATCGCCGTGCAGCATCCCGCCGACCCAGTAGAAGTAGCGAATGACCGGTGGCTGGTCGAAACCATATTCCTTGCGCATCATCTCGATGCGATCGGACTCCACCGCTTCGCCCTGAGCCCGAAGCTCGGCAACATAGCTGTCGAAGTAGTCGCCTGGTGGAAGTTCGATGATCGTGAACACCAGTGCCGATATGACCAGCAGCGTTGGAACCATCACGGCAATTCGCCAGACAATATATCGAAGCACGCTCAGGACTCTCCAAGCCAGAATGTATCCGGCATATAGACACCGAAATAGGCGGTCGGGTCGTAGCCGTAGAGCGCCTTGTCAGGCAGATTGCGCAGCCGCGAGGACGCCAGAACCGGCTGATGCGTTCCGTTCACCGTGCCGATTGAAAACACCTGATCGGTATAGATCGACAGCATTGAATTCCAAATTTCGGCGCGCTCCGTGGCTTCGGTCGACGCGTTCCAGCGCTTGAGTAAAGCCATCAACTGGACCACCTCAGGAAGATCGGGCGCCTCACCCATCTTGCCATGGGACAGATAGTGAGCACCCCAGAGCGGCCATTGCAGCTGGTCGTCGACGGTGGGAGCCAGTTGGTACGGGTTCATGTCGGCGGTCGGCACACCATTGTCGATGCCCGACCACATCGACATCATGATCTGGCCACCAAGCGCGCGGCTTCGGAAGATGTCGCGCTGCGAAGTCCGGATGAACAGGGCGATGCCGATCTTGCGCCAATGATCGGTGATGAGCTCGAGCGCGTCGGTTTCCAGCGTGCTTTCGCCGGCCGTTTCCACTACGAGCTGTGCCGGGCGTCCGTCGGGAAGTATCCGCAGGCCGTCATCGTCACGCGCCTGAAGCCCGACCTCATCGAGCAGGGCATTCGCCTGGTCGGGATTATGGGCGACCCAGGCTTTCGCAAATTCCGGCCGG
This sequence comes from Mesorhizobium sp. WSM4836, assembly GCF_055811815.1. Lineage (NCBI taxonomy): Bacteria > Pseudomonadati > Pseudomonadota > Alphaproteobacteria > Hyphomicrobiales > Phyllobacteriaceae > Mesorhizobium > Mesorhizobium sp. WSM4836. The sequence goes on along the minus strand of NZ_JBVVQF010000005.1, from coordinate 311,450 downwards.
TAGAGCGGGCTCTCCGGCAGGACCGTATCGGCACTTTCCTGCGCCAATCCGTAGAACACAGCTAAATTGATCTCGCGCCTGTCCACAGCGAGCGAAAGTGCGCGGCGCACGCGCACGTCACGAAAAAGGCCACGCCACACCTGGTCGGCACAATTCAGATTGGGCAGCAGCGCCAGCCGCGAACCCTGTGTGCGTTTCCAGAGATGCATCTTCACCGGGTAGCGCTTCTCCGCATCCTTCAGGAAGGAGTAATCGGTGAAGTCGATTCCCATGCCTTGCAGGTCGCTCTCTCCAGCACCGGTTTTGGCGGAAATAATCGCCGATGAGCTGACATTCATGACAATCCGGTCAACATAGGGCAGTTGCCGGCCATTCTCGTCTATTCGATGAAAGAACGGGTTGCGCTCGAAGACGAATTGCTCCGCCGGCGGCTTGGTCCGGTTCTGCCAGGGATCGAGCGTCGGTAGTTCCGGGTTCTCCGGGCGATACTGCCGCGACATGCGGATATGCAGGAGCGTCCATTTCTTGGCCCGGTTCTCCCTCATTAGGCCGGCGAGCCGGAATGGATCCTGGTATTTCTTGTGGAACTGCTTGAGATAGGCGGCCGGCAGAACAAGCGGTATCGGCGAAGCAGCAGCGAGCTTGGGCAGGAAGTCGGGATTGGGCGCATCCCAACTATAGCGGACCGTCGACGGATCGACGATCTCGAAGCGTGGCGGCTTGCCGTCGGCCAGTAGGGCCGGGGCAAGCCCGCCTTGCGAAAGCTCATCGTTCAGCCAGACATCTTCCCAGCAATAGCGAAAATCCTCCGGCGTCAGCAGGCTACCGTCAGACCATTTATGCCCTTCCCGTATCTTGAAAGTGAAGACACGATCATCCGCTACATCGAAACTTTCGAGAATGTCGGCTTGCAAGTTAAGCGTTTCGTCATAGCCGACCAGGCGAGCGTACCCGTAGATCGTCATCATCCGGATATCTTTCTGGCTGCCGATGATCGTGCGCAGCGTGCCGCCATATTGGCCGGGCTGTCGGCCCATCGCAGCGAGATTCAACGCGCGGGGGCGCTTGGGCAGGCGTTCGGCGAGTGCCGGCAGCGCCCTGGCCTTCAGCTGCGGCTGGAGAAATTCCGGCTCCAGATCGCCGGCGCGCAATGTGCCCGGCAGAAATGCCGAAGCCATAAGCCCAAGGACGGTGCGCCGGCGGATCAATGGCGTAGCTCGCTGATATCGGCCGAACGTCGGGCCAGCACGAGGTGGCCGCCGCCAAGATCGAGCGGCGACAGCATATTCTCGTCGCCCTCGTCACGGAATTGCGGTCCCCATGCGCTCGTGTCGGAAGCGCCGCTAAGCTTCAGCGTCTTGAAATCCATCGGCCTGTCGAGATCGGGAAAAGGTACTGCGGCGACCAGTGAGCGCGTGTAGGGGTGGATAGGTTTCCTAAGCAGAATTTCGCGCGGCGCAAGCTCGACAATACGCCCGCCGCACATCACCGCGATGCGGTCTGCCATGTAGTCCACCACCGCCAGGTTGTGGGATATGAACAGGTAGGTCAGGCCCAGTTCCTTCTGCAGATCCTTCAGGAGATTTAGGATCTGCGCCTGGACAGAGACGTCGAGCGCCGAAACCGGCTCGTCGCAGATCAGGAGTTCAGGCCCCAGCGCCAACGCGCGCGCGATGCCGATACGCTGACGCTGCCCGCCGGAGAAACTGTGCGGATAACGCTTGATGAAGCGCGGATCGAGCCCGATTGCCTGCATCAGGCTCTTGACCGTGGCGAGTCGGGACGCGGCATTGCCGCGTTGATGGATTTCCAGCGGCTCGCTCAAGATGTTCTCCACCGTCATGCGAGGTGAAAGTGACGAGACCGGATCCTGAAAGACCATCTGGATTTTCGCGCGCAACAGGCGCAGGGCGTCTCCCTCGCCTTCCAGGACGTCGATCGGTCCATCGCGGCCGTTGAAGATCACAGAGCCGCCGCTAGGGGTGACAGCCCGCATGAGGATCTTGCTGACGGTGGTTTTGCCGGAGCCGCTTTCGCCGACCAGACCCAGGCACTCACCCCGCCTGATGTCGAAGCTCACGCCGTCCACGGCGCGAATAGAGGTTTGATGATCCCCGCCTAGCCATCCGGACTTGCGGATGGTGAAGACCTTTTTCAGATCCCTGACCGACAGCAGGATGTCGTCCGGCCCCTTCGATACCGGCGCCGTCTGCTTGCCGAGCAGGTTCCCGACATTCACCGGCACCTCGCGGAGCGCCTTTAGCCTTTCGCCAGGCTTCAGGTCGAAATGCGGAACGGCTGCCATTAGACCCCTAAGGTAGGGGTGGCCTGGCCGGCGGAATATCGCCTCGACAGGTCCCGCTTCCATGATCTCGCCATGGTAGATGACCACCACCTCGTCGGCGACATTGGCGACCACGCCGAGGTCGTGCGTGATCAGCAGCATCGCCATGTTCAGCTTGGTCTGAAGCCCACGCAGCAATTGCAGGATTTGCGCCTGGATGGTCACGTCCAGCGCCGTCGTCGGCTCGTCGGCGATCAACAGCGCGGGCCGGCAGATAAGCGCCATGGCGATCATGGCGCGCTGACGCAGTCCTCCCGAAAGTTCAAACGGATACATGTCATAGGCGCGCTTGGGATTGGGAAAGCCGACAAGACCGAGCATTTCCTCGGTGTGCGCCTTGCGCTCCACCCGAGCCATGGGCGTGTGAACCTGCAGGGATTCGCTGACCTGGTTGCCGATCGTGTGCAGCGGCGACAGTGATGTCATCGGCTCCTGAAAGATCTTGCCGATGCGGCTGCCTCTCAACGCCCGGATTTCGGGTCCGTCACGCGGCATCTGCAGGATATCCTGCGTCGTGCCGGGCTTTTCAGGATCGGAAAACAGGATACGGCCGCGAACATGGGCTGTGTTCGGCAAAATGCCCATCACTGCCTGGCTGAGAACCGATTTTCCGGAGCCGGACTCGCCCACAAGCGCGGTAACCTTGCCGGGCAGGACACGAAGATTTGCACGCCTGACGGCATGCAACGGTCCCCCTGTAATGGCAAAAGAGATGCCAACATCCTCGATCCGCAGCAGATCAACGCCCAAATTCATCCTCACACCAGCCCCCACTCTGGCAGTTAAGAAGGCGAGACTAGCGCATTGCCAGCCTAGAGCAACTTGGATTCGCCAGTCCCCTGGCGGAACCGGCGACCGGACCGGATCAGATCCTGGCGGTCACTGGAGCTTCCTCGGGTCGCCCGCCGCCAGCCGCGCGGCATCGCGATGAAGCAGCATGACCTGTTCGGCGTCCGATATTCGGTCGTAAATCGGCTCCAGCGCACCGTCTTCCTCGAGTGCGAGAGCACCCGACAAATCGGGTGAAAGCACCGTCAGCTTCTGCTTGATGCCCGCCAGATCCTCCAAGCCCAGCGACAGCCAGCTGTTGGCGCCGCAATAGTTGGCGAAGTCTTTACTGGCGAGAACACTGTGGGGATATTTCTTGGTCAGGGTCTGGAGGCGCTGGACCTCGTTTACAGCCGCGCCGAAGACAGAGAATGTGAGCCGGTCGGTAAGCCCGACATTGCCGAACATCACATTGCCGACATGCAGGCCGATACCATAGTTTATGTCGCTCAATCCCTGCTGCTTTCTGCGCAGATTGAGATCCATCATACGCGCGTTGGCCTTGTGCGCTGCCGCAAGCGCAGCCTGGCAGGCGATCTCGGACTGCGAACGGTGCCTTTCGCAAGGGTAGACGGCAATGAAGCCATCACCTATGAAACTCATGATCTGCCCGCCCTTGCGATTGAAAGGTGCAGCAACGGCGTCGAAGAACTGGTTCAGCGTATCGATATAGACTTCGCGGCCAGCGGTTTCGGCAAGTCTTGATGACCCGCGCATATCGCCCATGACCAGTGCCGCCCGGATTGTATCGCCCTCGCCGCGCTTGATCTGGCCGTCGAGCACGCGCCTGCCGGCGTCGCCGCCGAGATAAGTGGTCATCATGTTGTCGGCAAGCTTGGTGAGCACCGCCATCTTGGTTGCGATAGCGAGATGGTTCTGGATGCGCAGCAGCGCCGAAATCACGCTTTCGCTGAAGCCTGCAGCACTGTCGGTGGACCAAGACCCGATCATGCCCTGACTGGTGTTGCCGCCGAAGGGATGGACGAAAGCCATGTAATCGGTGACTCCCATAAGCTTGAGGTCATCGAAAACAGGAAATTCCGACGGCACCGACGGGTCGAGCCGGCGCCGCAGATGGTCGAGCTTGTGGCTGAGCAGATGGTAGTATGGGCTGGTCAGGAATCTGTCGGAATGAACGCCATTCTCCTTACGGAAGCCTTCCACTTCCAGACCCTGGCCGCGGAGCCAGGTGAAGCCGAGCGCGTCATAAAGCGGATGAAGCATCGAAAAGCTCAAATGCACCCGCTTCAACGGCAGGCCGGCAGCAGCCAGCCGTTCACAAAAGCCCCTTACCAATGTTTCCAGGTCGTCGCCCGCTAGCGCCGATTGGGTCAGCCAATCGGCAACCTTATCCATGAGAATGGCAGAAATTTCTGCTTGCGCTGTGCTCATGCTATCTCGAAATCTCCTTGATCCGCCACAATTCGCCGGCTCGGACGCCGTCAGGCCTTCACCACCGTCTCCCGGGCCAGCCCGAGGCGGCCAAAAATATTGCGTGTGTCGACGATCAGTAGAGCGTGATCCGCGATCGCCTGATAGTCGATCGCGTCGTGGTCGGTTGCAACGACGACCGCGTCGAAATCCTTCAAGGCCACCTCGGTCAATTCGACCGAGCGACGCCCCTTGATCGCCATATGCTCCCGTGTGGTCGGGATTTCGGTAACATGCGGATCGTGGAATTCCGCCTTGCCGCCCCATTCCTCGATGAGTTCAATGAGCCGCAATGAGGGGCTTTCGCGGATGTCGGGCACATTCTTCTTATAGGCGAGCCCGATGATGAGAATGCGCGAGCGGCTGAGCGCCTTGCCGCAGCGCCGGTCCAGCGTCTTCGCCAGTTCATCGACCACATGACGCGGCATAGCCGTGTTGATCTCTGCCGCCAGCTCGATGAAGCGGGTCGGCAGTTCGTATTCGCGCGCCTTCCACGTCAGGTAGAAGGGATCGATCGGAACACAGTGCCCGCCAAGTCCAGGGCCAGGATAGAAAGGCATGTAGCCGAAGGGCTTGGTCTTTGCCGCCTCGATCACCTCCCAGATGTCGATGCCCATCGTGCCGAGCACTACCTTCAACTCGTTGACGAGGGCTATGTTGACTGAGCGGAAGATGTTTTCCGTCAGCTTGACCGCCTCGGCGGTCGCCGTGGTTGAAACCGGAACGACGGTCTTGACCACGCCTTGGTAGAAAGCCTGCACGAGCGTCGCCGCTTCAATGCCGTCACCTGCCACGACCTTGGGGATCGTCGCGACCTCAAAGCTGCGGTTGCCGGGATCCTCGCGTTCGGGTGAGAAGCCGAGGAAGAAGTCTATCTTCGACTGCAAGCCGGTTTTTTCCAGGATGGGCTTGATCACGTCGTCGGTGGTGCCGGGATAGGTGGTCGATTCCAGTACGATCAGCTGGCCGAGACGCAGATGCTTCGCGATGGTGCCCGCCGTGTTCCTGACGAAGGAGAGATCCGGCTCGCGGTGTTTCGTCAACGGTGTCGGAACGCAGATGATGATGACATCGCAGACGGCCAGTTCGGCAAAATCCGCAGTGGCGCGGAACCGTCCGCTCGCCACCTGGCCGGCAAGGTCTGTCGACGTCACCGCCTCGATGTAGGATTGGCCCTTATTCAGGATCTCGACCTTCAGGCCTTCGACGTCGAAGCCGGAAACCGGGAAGCCGGCGCGTGCGATCGCAACCGCCAGCGGCAGCCCGACATAGCCCAGTCCGATCACACCGACTTGCGCGGTACGCGTCGAAATCCGGTTTAGAAGACGGTGATATATCGATCGTGAGGCGTCCAAAAATCTGCTTTCCCGTCAATTCGGACAGGCTGTCCGTTCCCATGGCGAGGCTCACTTGGTCTCAAGAACCATGACCGAGGCATAGTGCGGAAGATCGATTTCCGCAAGCCGTCATCAAACCGCCACCTTCGCCTTCAGGCTTGCGGCAGCCATCGCATAGCCGCCGGCGGCGCCATCGATGAAATGAACGTGGTCGCGCTGCAGCGGCGATGCGACGAGGCATGTCATCAAGGCCGATTTCTGGCGGTGCAGGCCATAGTTGCAGATGCCCGCCTCTTCCGCCTGTTTCAGCCGGTTCTCGATCCGTTGCAAGACATCCGCGTCAACGTCGATGGTCATCTTCAAGCCATCGTCGAACTTCCGGAAATCCGAATTGCTGGCCACTTCGCGCTTGTAGATCTTCGGATCGAATCTGCCGATCGTCCAGCCATATCTATCCGTAACAGCCGTAAGCGTCATCAGGAACACGATCCACAGCTTCGACAGCCACCGCCGTCCTGCCGGTGCCGTGGCCCGCGCTTCGATATCGAGGCCGGCGGGCAGCAAACTGTAGTCCGGCCCGTTCACCGGCACCGGGTGGCCATCACGTTCCTGCCTGCCGGCAAGGGCGATGATGTCGGAAACCAGAAACTGAAAACCGCGCAAGTTGCGCGACGCCCCCGGTATGGCTATGATCGAGACGATTTCGCCATGCTGGGCTTCGATCGGGTTCCAGCGGCACGAGAGGCCGGTCAGGTCCGGCCGCGCGCCGGCCGGCGCAGGATCGATGCGGTAGCGCCCCGCTTTCATCTCGGCTTCCGCCCAACTGCCACCACCGCCGGCGAACATGGCATAGAAGACCGCATCGGAGGCCTGGAATCTCGCCACGCGAACGTCGAGGCCTTGCGCTCTGATATCCTTGATCGGCACGATTGCGGCACGCAAGGTCAGATCCAGTTCGTCCGCCACCCATCTCTGGACAGCCGCCAGCGCGTTGCGGGTGATCTCCAGCGCCGAGCCGGGAAACGCCACGAGCGCGCCGTCGCCGCCGAAGACAAAGGGAAGATCTTGCCGACCTAGCGCATTGAGCAGCGCCGAAATGACGCTGGCGCCGGCCATATTGACGGTTTTGTAGCGCCCCGCCTCGATCGCCTTGGTCGAGCCGACTATGTCTGCGGTGGCCAGCGCCCAGCCATCGGGGAGAGGCCGATAGTTATCGATATCGGCAACGCTTTCGAACCTGGCGAAGACCGGCAAGGAAGCGACAAAGGGGTCGGATGCGGCAGCTGTTTCCATAAGCATCAGATAGCACACTCCCGTGCTTGAAGGTGAAGTCGATCATGCTTCGAAATTGACTTGCGTAGGCTTTCCGATGATAGGGTCCGGCGATGCGAATTGCTTTCTACGCGCCGCTGAAGTCACCCAATCATTCCGTTGCCTCCGGCGACCGTCAGATGGCACGGATGCTGGTCAAGGCGCTGGAGCATGGAGGGCACAGCGTCGAACTGGCATCCGAAGTGCGCTTGTATCTACGCGAACCGGAGTCGAAGTGTTTCGATGCGCTCAAGATCGAGGCCCGGGAGGAGGCCGGGCGGCTGACCAAGCTTTGGGATCGTGACGGCAAGCCCGATCTGTGGTTCTCCTACCATCCCTATTACAAGGCGCCCGACCTGATCGGACCCGAACTCGCGTCGGCCTTTGCTATCCCCTTTGTGACAGCGGAAGCCTCATATTCGAGGCGGCGCAACACCGGTTTGTGGGCCGATACGCAAGCGTTGGTGGCGCGAGCCGTCGAACAGGCGGCGCTGAACATCTGCTTCACGCAAAGGGATCGTCAGGGACTGGCAGATGCGATACCCGACGCCGCTCTCGGCATGCTTTCGCCATTCATCGACACATCGGTATTCCGGGAACTGCCGGCAAGGGGTTGTCCGACGCGCCTCGTTACCGTCGCCATGATGCGCCCGGGCGACAAAGTCGAAAGCTATCGCATGCTGGCGCAAGCGCTCGGTTCGATCGGTCACCTGCCCTGGACCATGTCGGTCGTCGGGGACGGACCTGCCCGTGAAGAGGTCAAAGCGCAATTCGCCGGCTTGCCCGCCGACCGTATCGAATGGCTTGGCGCGATTGAGCCAGCCGCTGTGCCGGATGTCCTCTATAGTGGGGGAATTTACGTCTGGCCGGGTTACGGCGAGGCCTATGGCGTTGCCTATCTTGAAGCGCAGGCTGCCGGCCTTCCGGTGGTGGCTCAGGACATCGCCGGCGTGCCTGAGGTCATGCGGGATGGCCAGACCGGGTTTCTGACCCCGCCGGGCGATGTGGCGGCGTTCGCTTCTGCCATTGAAAGGCTTCTGGCCCGTAACGACGAAAGAACCATCATGGCCGCGGAAGCCAGACGTTTCATCCTCGAACAACGTTCCCTAGGTGCTGCATCCGCGCGTCTGGCCGAACTCCTTGCGAAGATCCCGGTTTCATGACATCCGATCAGATCTGGCGGCCCTTGGTCGAAGAACTAGCGTGCCGGCAACGGGCGGACCGTAAGGCGGAGTTCTGGCTGCGCGACGATGACGCCGTGGATCCGACGCCTGCGCTTGATCGGCTGCTCGACGTCACCGGTGAATTCGCGGTTCCGGTGACTCTGGCCGTCATTCCGGCCCTGACTGATAAGAAGCTTGTCGTCCGGCTCGACGAGGCGCCGCACGCCACGGTCGCGATCCATGGCTGGGCGCACCGAAATCATGCGCCCGAGAACCAGAAAAAGGAGGAGCTCGGCCCGCATCGGCCGCGCGAGGCGGTGCTCGATGATCTGACTCGCGGGCTGTCGCACGTAACCGGCCTGCACGGAGCACGTGCCGTTCCGATTCTGGTGCCACCCTGGAACAGGATCGACGCCAGCTTGGTATCCGATCTTGAATCGATAGGATTTGCGGCATTGTCGGTCTATGGGCGGCCAAACCCGGCTTCGCTGGCGGTCATCAACAGCAATGTCGACATCATGGATTGGCATGGCACGCGCGGTTGCCGCGATCACGGCCTATTGGTTCAGGCTATTATCGCGCAATTGCGGCATGCATTCGACAGTGGCGAACCGGTCGGCCTGCTTACCCACCATCTCGTACATGATGAATCGGCATGGCTCTTTCTCGAACGGCTGTTCACAGTCACCACACAGACTGAAGCCTGCGCATGGCTTCCAATCAGGACATTGATCGGGCGCAACGGTAGAGCAATTCCAGGAAAAGTGTGAACGGTTTCCGTCCGGAATTGCGTCAAACAAAGAGATAGCGGAAAATAGCTCAGCGCTTTTTGCGCAATGAGATTGGAAGTTTGAGCGTCTGGCCATCCCGCGCGGCAAAAGCGCCGGTAAACCTGTCCTTGGCCAGTTTCTCGATCTTGTCCAGTTCTTTATCGGTGCGTGCAGGATCGTGGTGAAACAGCGCAAGCCTCCGCGCACCGGCCGCCTCACAGAGCTTGACGCCCTGTTGCCATGTCGAGTGCCCGTAACCGCGGCGGCGTTCCATTTCCTCCTCGGTGTAGGTGCAATCGTAAATGACCAGGTCGGCATCTTCGATCAGGCCGAGCACAGCCTGATCGAGTTTGTCCGGCTCGTGCTCAGTGTCTGTGATCACCGCCACGACGCGGCCGCCCCATTCGACCCGGTAGCCTATGCAGCCGCCCGGATGGATAAGACTGCCGGTTCGGACCACCACCCCTTCGCGCGGGCGAAGCACATCTCCGGCTACGAAATCGCGATAGTCGAGGCTTGCCTTGCAGGCCTCCAGTCTCACCGGAAACCACGGCGGCCGCATGAATTCATCGACCATCTGCCGCGTCGTCATGTGTCCTGCAAGATGCCCGGACCAAAGCGTAACCTTGGCGCCCCGGTCATAGATCGGCGCAAAGGACGGCAGCCCGATGATGTGATCGTAATGGCTATGGGTGAAAAGCAGGTCGAAATCGGTCACGCCCAACGCCTGAAGCGCCCCGCCGGCAGGCCGCAGGCCAGAGCCTGCGTCGAACAGAAGCGTATGCTTACCGCATCGCATTTCGATGCAGATTGAGTTGCCGCCATAGCGAGCGAATTCTGGCCCTGATACCGAAATGCTGCCGCGGATACCCCAAAACCTGACCAGGAAAACGTCGTCGTTCATGCTACCCCTTCGCCCATCGTATCCAAACAACTGCTGCTAGGCGAGACAGGCCTTCTCCGGGTGACCTTCTCAGCGAGAGGACAGTGCCGTCACGACGGCGAGGATCGAGCGCACGTCATTCGTTATTTGGCACTTCGTGCGTCGATCAGATCCGCGGTCGTATGGCTTAGGCGATCGGCAAGAACCCGCAATATCTCGATAGTCATTTCCGGGAACTCCCTCATAAGCCTCAAGAAATGATCCTTGCGGATCCTCAAGACTTCCAGCGAACTTGCCGCTCTGACGGTGGCAGTGCGGGAGCTGTTGCACAATATGGCGATCTCGCCAACGATCGAATTTGGCATTAGTTCGGCAACCTTTATCGGTCCACTGTCGGAATCGACCAGAATATCGGCCTTGCCTGAAAGGATGACATAGGCGGCGTCTCCCTCGTCGCCCTGCCGGAAAAGGATCTGGCCGGCGCTGTAGCTCACACGATCGGATGTGAACGCAAGCAGCTTGAGCTTTGTCGGCTCGATGGCAGAGAACAAGGGAACGCGTTGCAGCATTCCAACTTCGTCCTTGAGCAGCATTGTCGCAAACCTTCCCAAAATTCGCGTTTGCCAGACTAGAGCAACGGACGCCCAGATGGAATCAATTCTGTTTTCGGATGCCGAGACGAAAGACCCGAAAGATGGCGAGCCCGATGTCGTGCACCGGCAGAATGACCCCATCTGAATGTCCGTTGCTCTATGACAGCAGTTCCTTGAAGATGCCGCTCCCTGCCAAAAGTGTCTCGTGTGGTCCGTCTTCCACCAACTGACCCGAGTCGAAGACGATAACGCGATCGAACATCATCGCCATTGCCGGATTCGTTACGACCCACACAATTGCCGGCGAATGGCCGTCGCGCCTGGCTTCCTCAAGCACGTTTCGCAGCACCTTATCCTGCATGCGCTGGTCGAGCGCCGACAGCGGCCGATTGAGAACGAGAAAATCAGGACGCTTGAGCAGGGCCCGGGCAACATCGAGCTTCTGTCGCTGTCCACCGGTCAGCCGCCTGCCGCCGGAGCCGACGTTGAAGTCCAGGCCGACATCAAGAAGTTCGCCATAAAGCCCCAGTTCATCAAGAATGTCATAGACGATGGAGCGTATGCGGTCCGGCGCGTCGGGATGGTTGTTGCCAACACGCCCGAACAGGACATTATCCATGACGGTGGCCGCGGCAATGTATTTGGCAGGATCGTACCGTTCGATCGCATTTTGCAGCTCGGACGGCAGGTTTTCATAAAACAGGTTGCGTGCCGCGACGATCTTGCTCATCAGCTCGTCGCTCAACAGGCCAAAGCGGTGCCGGGGCTCGATATAGGCAAAGCTCAAGCTGACGATCATGGCGCGGTCGTTCTCCGAAACCGCCTCGTGGGGACGGTTCTTGAGCCGTTGCAGCAGGGTTTCGTAGGCGGGTATCTCCTCGGCGCTCATGAAGGCGAGCTGCTGGAAGAACTGGTGATCGGGCGGCAGGTCGGCAAACAGCTCGATCGTCTGTTGAGCGATCTCCATGCCCATTTCGTAGAGCGTGCGGTCGAGGCCGGCTTGCCTCAGCACAGAAGCAAAATAGGGATTGGCCGCTAGAGCCCTGTCGGCCAGTTCGGGGCCGGCGGCAGCGCCGAAGAGCAGGTTTTGGCCGATCGTTGCTTCCTGGTTGTAGGCGCCCGGTTCGAAAGGAACCACCAGTCCGCTCAGCCCTTCCTGTTCCAGCCGGGTTCGCAGCGCCGCACGCAGTTCGACGATCCGCCTGGCAAGTTCCGTGTGACGCGTGAGGTCGGCCGAAGAGCGCAAGCCAAGATCCAGAATGTCGCGCGACAGAACAACCGCGTCCAGCACCCGGCGCACGGCTTCAAAGAGATCGTGCGGGCCGGTAGCGCCGGCGGAAGCGTAGTTGATCCAGTCGCTGCGGATATCAAGATCCGGATTGCCCGACCGGCGCGCCTCGTGGATGTCCCAGCGGTGCTGGTCTGCCGCAGCACCGTCATAATGCACCGGTGTCAGCGGCGCATGCTTCAACCCGTAGAGCAGGTTGTCGCGGAGGCTTGCCTGGAACAGGAAAACATCCGAAGAGGCGTAGGACATGCGCCGGCCGGTCACTGCTTCGGGGAGTTCAAGCAGGTCGTCGGTGCCCGAGGCGACCCTTCCGCTGTCCGGCCAGTTCAGCCGCGCGAAAGCTTCTGCAAGCGCCTCAGCTCCACCTGTTGCCGTACTGACCAGCGCCACCGTCTCACCCGGCTTGACCTGGAGAGAGACGCGGTTGAGGAGCATTGCACCGCCATCGTCTGCTATGGACAGATTGACTGCCGACAGCGGCTTGGTCATCGGATCGGGATCGTCGATCGACAATGCCCCGATACTCGGCGCGATGAGACCCTCGACGGTGAACTGTTCAACGACCTGCTGATATTTGACCTGGACATCCTGCCGATCCTGGTCCCAGTCGATCAGTTCCTTCATCGGTCCGGGCAGGTCCTTGTAGGCACCGATCACGGCCACGAGCTGGCCGACGTCCAGCCGCCCCTGGATAACCAGGTACCCGCCGATCATGTAGAACAGGAAGGGCGTGACCTGCGCGAGAAAATTGTTGAGGAACTTCACCATGAATTTCCATTGGTAAAGATCGAAGCGGATCTTAAAGATGAGCCCGAGCCGGGCAGCTATGTCGGCGCGCTCGTAGTTTGATGTATCGTGGACGTGAACCGCGCCGATGCCGTCGACGATTTCGCCAACCCGGCCCGAAAGCGCGCGCGCCGTCAATTGCCGTTGGCGCCCGAGCACGATCAGTCGCCGCCGCATTCTGGGAATGAGCACGATCTGGATGGCCACGATCACGGCCGCTATCATTCCGAGCCAGAAGTTCTGGACCACGATGAACAGCATGGCCGTCAGCGCCTGGCCGCCGAGCAGCACCGGCTGCAGGAAGGCATCGCCGATGAAGCCGCCCAGCGGCTCCACCTCGTCCTTCACCATGGTCGCCACTTCGGCGGATTTTACCCGCTTGAAGTAAATCGGCGGAAACCGCAGCACACGATCGATCAGATCGAAGCGGATACGCCGCAGCATGCGCTCGCCGAGGCGGCCCTTGTAGGTGTTGATGTAGAGTTTGAACAGGCCGTTGATGACGACCAGCAAGAGGAACACCACGCTCAGGGCAAGCAGCGTCTCCTTGCGGTCGAGCTGAAAACCGGAGAAGAACTGGACCTCTCCAATGAACGGCAGGTTGTAGTGTAGCCTCATGAATGGCTGGGTCGCGCCCGGCTGCTCGAAGCCCCTACCTTGGATCGGGCCATTGACGATCAGCTTCGGCAGATCAAAGGACATGAAATACGGGATCATCGAAAGCACGACGATCATCAATATCCAGAGCTGCTGCTTCTTGGTGTGCTTCCAGATATAACGGGCTAGGCTGGGTTCCATATGCGACTGTGGACCCTTCAGTTGGAACGATGCAGGATGTAAAAGCACCTGCTGGCGAATGGCGTGTCGGCAATTTCTTCGTCGCCAATGACAAGCTCGAAGCTGCTGTGCACTGACATTGTCCTGTGCTCAACGATGCAAGGAACCTGCGAGGCGGCGCGATCCAGTTCCGGCGCGTCGTCGATGACAATCGGCGAAGAAGGCAGCTGGCCAAACGGTTCGCAGCTTCCGTAGGGTTTTGGCGAATAGCCGAGCGGCGCGAGCCCGCACGGCTGGTGCTGGCGGATGGATGCCGATGATCCGGACAGATGCAACATGCTCTCTCCGGCACCGGGCAATGGCCAAGCGGCTTGCAGCATAATCACGTCCGCGGAATCAAACTGCCTTGCAGGAGGCAAGATTGCGTTGTGTCGCCCGAAATCCCAACATACAAGACAAATATGATGGATATCACGCAACCACGCAATGCCGGCATGGACTGGCACCAGCAAGCCTTGGACCTCACTCGGGGAATTGCTGCCTATGTCAACTGCCCTCTCGTGGCAGGGCTGGCGCGCGTCGTCACCAAGCATCCGAAGGCCGATATCGCCAACGCCTTCAATCACAAGCAGGTCGCCTGCAAGATGTGGGCGCGCGACAGGCTGTTCGAAAGCTGCGGCGGCCGGTTCGGGAGCATATGGGTTCTGGGTGGATGGTACGGCGTATTGCCGGCAATGCTTTTCAACGACGCCCGCTTCGACATCGCGGCGATGGACAGCATCGACATCGACGCCGAAGTCGCGCCGGTCGCCCGGACCCTTAACCGGGAAGCCGGCGACCGGTTCCGGGCGCTGACGGCAGATATGTACGCACTCGACTATGCGGCCGGGCGGCCCGACTTGACGATCAATACGAGCTGCGAACACATAGCCGATCTGCGCGCCTGGCTTGCTCTGCTTCCGCCGGGCACGAATGTTCTGCTGCAATCGAACGATTATTTCAGCGAGCCCACGCACATCAACTGCGTGGCTTCACTTGCAGGCTTCGAAGCAATGGCAGCGCTACGGGAGGTGCGGTTCTCCGGCGAACTGCCGACAAAAAATTATACGCGCTTCATGCTGATCGGAACTGTTTAATACATTTCGCCCAAAAATTGCGTAGCCAAACGGTTTTCGGTCCGGAATTGCGTCAAAACAATGAGATAGAGCGGTTCTGCGTTTCCGCGAAACGATGAACTGCTCTAGGATCTGTCGTCTGTTTGATCATGAACTTTTCCGAAACCTGGCCCCACTTTTAGGGACCATGTTCGATACCGCTCGCGCAGGATTTGCGCCGAGCGACGCGCGCCTTCCAGATCGAGACGATGCGCGGATGGCGTCGGTGCCACAAGCGCATGTTCGATCGCTTGCGCCAAACCTTCAGGCGTCAGGTCCTTTTCCATCAGCATCGTTGCAAGACCGAGTTCTTCGAGCATCAGCGCGCGAACCGTCTGTTCGGTTTCCCCGCCGGCTGCGAATGGAACGAGCAGGGAGCGGCAACCCGCGCGCAGGACATCGCAGACCGTGTTGTAGCCCGCCTGCGAGACTGACAGGCGGGCGCCGCTCAGCAGGCTGGCGAAATCCTCGCGGAACCGGAAGATGGACAGGCCCGGCGTGGCATCGCGTGCGATCGCGTCAAACTCGTCTTTCGGCAGGTTTGGGCCGGTGATCAAACACCATTTCCAAGCGTTGTTGGCATGCCGCGCCGCTGCGATGGTGGAGCTGACAAGGCTCTTTCCGGCAGCCCCGCCGCCAACGGACACCAGAATGTCGAAGCGCTCGGAGGTCGCGGGCGAGGGCGGCGCGGCAACGAGCCCTGTGTAGGTGACCTCGGCCCTGATCGTCCCAGCCAGTGGAAATGTCTTGTCGATGGTTGCGAAAGCCGGATCGCCGTGGACCATAACAAGGTCGAAATGCCTGTTGATGAGATCGACCGTTTCCTCGTTTCGGCCCGGCTTGACGCGCTCCTGAAGGATATCACGGACGGACGTCGCCAGCAGCGGTCTGGGCGACGTCGCCTCGATGGCCTCGATCAGCGGCAAGAGTTCGAAACGCATCTGCCGGCGTCCAAATGGAAACGCCTCGACAATGACGATATCAGGCCTGCAATCCTGAAATGCCTGCAGGAGCATCTCTGAACGCCGTTTCTTGAAATCATCGTCGATGCGTTTGCCCTGCAGGTCGACAAGTCCGGAAAATCCTTCATCACCGGAGGTGACAGGTGGCAGGATTACAGATTTTACACCCAGTCCCGGAAACCCAGCGATCGGCGCTCCGCCGGTCACGACGGTTACGTCAAACCCGTCATCGACCAGAGCCGCCGCAATGCGGCTGGCGCGCGCGAGATGGCCGATACCGAGCAGGTGCTGGACATAGAAGAAAGCGCGCAGCCGCTTCATTCGGCGGCCCGCCACTCCCGCTCGAACAGTTCCTTGAGCTGTCCAATGCTTGCCACATGATCGAAATCGCCGCGCACGCGCCGCTCTGCGGCGTCGCCGAGGCGGGCGCGCAGTACGGGATCACGGATCAGGCGCTCCAGCGCCTGTGCCAGGGCAATTGGGTCTTTAGTCGGAACCAGCAGCCCGGTTTCATCCGCCGATAAAAGCTCCGGCACGCCAGAAATATCGGTCGACACGCAGGCAAGCCGCTGGCTAGCCGCCTCCACCAGAACATTCGGCAGACCGTCCCGGTCGCCATTTGCGGTGATCCTGCAGGCCAGGGCGAAGATGTCGGCGCGGCGGTAGTGCTCAAGCACTTCCTCCTGCGCAAGCGCGCCTTTCCAAGAGACTCGACCATCCAGTCCGAGCTTTTGCGCCAGTGCCTTGAACCGTTCCAGTTCCTCGCCGCCGCCGATATGCTCGAATCGCCACGCCAAATCACCGGGCAACAGGGCAAGGGCCTCCAGCAACGTATCGTAACCTTTCTTTTCGACGGCGCGCCCGACACTCAGAACGACAACCGGTTCGTCCGGCGCCGAGCCGTCATGCTGCTTTCGCGCCTCGCCGAAACTGCCGAAGCGATCAAGGTCGAGCCCATGATAGCTCAGATGCACAGACGAGTTGCCGTTAGCGAGTTTTTTCAGACGGTCGAAGCCGGTTTTCGTGCAAGTGACCGTCCAGCGGGCCGAGGAAAGCTTGCCCGCCAGATCCCAGTCCGCTGAAGTCCAGATGTCCTTGGCATGGGCCGAGCAGCTCCAGGGCAGGCCACGAAGCTGGCTGGCATAGCGCGTCACCGATGCCGGTGTATGTGCGAAATGCGCATGCAGCCAACCCGCGTCTTCCGGCCATTCGGCCGCCAGCACGAGCGCTTGCCCGAAGCGGCGCGCGCGATTGCGCGTGAAGTCGCGGGGGAGATCGGCAGCCAGCGATCCGAGCGCGCGCCAGAAGCACGGCCGCAGCAGATATGCAAAAAGCGAGCGAAGCACGCGCAGCGGCTCTTCATGAAGATATTCCGGCAGATAATGAACGGGCGCTTTGATCTCGTCGTGCACCGGGTGGCGTTTTGCGTCGGTCGGCCGCCTGAGCGCGACGAGTATCAGGTCGAACCCCGTACGCTCAAGACCGAGCAGTTCCTGCGCGATGAAGGTTTCCGACAGCCGCGGATAGCCCTTCAGAACCACGACGATCTTGCGATGTTGCAACTCAGGTCATTCCTTCAATGACCGAAAGATGATGGCCGGCCCGCCGGTCGAGCAGTTCCGCGACGATTTCGGAAATATGAGGCAGCCCTTCCAGCGTCAGATGCGGATTGCTCTGTGATGGGTGGGGGCGGTCCGGCAATGCCACCAGTGCATCCGCAAACCGCTGGGAATCCTTGGCCTCCTCCGGCAAAAGCATCTCGATCAGGCCGAGTTCGGCTGCGCGCCGAGCGCGGATCAGTTGTTCCTGGCGGGGCTCGACGCGCGGCACGATCAGCGCCGGCTTGTCGAAAGACAGTATCTCGCAATAGGTGTTGTAGCCGCCCATCGCTACTACCGCCTTGGCGCCGGCAATCAGGTCTTCCATGCGGTTGTCGAACTCGATGATCTTGACGTAGGGGATCTTGGCCCCCTTTTTGAGCAGCTTGTTGCGCTTGCGCGCCGGCATGTAAGGCCCAAGCACGATCAGGGCCCTATGCTGCAATTGCGGATCCTGCTGATAGGCATCGATGACGTCGTGGATCAGTTCGGCGCCGTCACCGCCGCCACCGGTAGTAACGAGGATATAGTCGCCCTCGGGCCGGTGGCCGGGCAACTCGTTTCGCTGCAGGCTCCGTTGCAGGAAACCGACGAACCTCATCTTTGCCCTGACAGCCGGCGGCACATCCAAGCCGGTCAACGGATCGTAGAAATCCGGCGGACCATAGGCCCAGACCTTGTCGTAGAACAAACCTATCTTGCGCATCACATCCCTGCGCGCCCACTCTGCTTCGAGCAGATGCGGCGCGTCCATCACCTCGCGCAGGCCAAGCACGAGCGTGGTGCCCCGCGTCTTGAGGTAGGACAGCGTGTCCTCGATCTCACCGCGCAGGCCGAGCGGTTCCTTGTCGACGATGAAGATATCCGGCCGGAAGGTCTCGGCTGTGTGGCGGATGATCGACTGGCGCATTCTTAGCGTCTCATGCAGATCGATGTCCTTTTCCAGCGAGGTGTATTCGCCGTTGCGCAACTTGATGACGCTGGGGATCTTCACGAAATCGACACGGGCGCGGTAGTCGAAGGCGCCAGCGATAGTCGCACCCGAAATGATAAGCACCTGAAGTCCGCGGAAATCCTCGACCAGCGAATGCGCGATCGTCCGGCAGCGCTGCAAGTGGCCGAGCCCGAACGTGTCGTGGCTGTACATGAGAATTCGAGCGTTTTCTGCGTGCTGGGTCATTGTTGAACGTCTCTTAGAATTCTCGCTTGAGGACCGTGAGCGACCCGCCGGCTTCGAAACCATCCTGGTTTCGAAACATGAGGCCGCGATTTTCAAATTTTTGTATTACTTCTGTGGAATGCCTGTCAGATAGGCTTTCTGATTGCCTGAGTCCGAAACTGGATGGATTGGCGAATATCGCCTCGGCGGGAGCGGGCCGAGACTCCCTGTTGTTTTGGGATAGATCGAAGGGGAAAGCGGTCTCCAAAAGGTCGGCAGAAGTCATCCCTCTTGATTCCAATAAGCTCCGGTCTCTCCGAACTCCATTGGTTTCGGAGTGGTGAAGGCGAATTCCGCTATCCTGCCCATATTGTCAATTGCTTGATCGGCATACGCAGGGACAAGGCCGCCGGGCGTCGCACGGCGCACATTGTTGTAAAACTCATTTCGCGCGCCATCGCTCTCGGTCCTGGGGGACCAAAGGCGCTGCCCATCAATCTCTTGACGGACGGTCTGATTATGATTCACCGACCAGAACTGAGCCATCTATCGCCCAAGCTACCCGGAATCTCGGCAGGAATCGAGTGGATGCCAGCACTCACAACATACTGCCTGCAGCAGGGTGTGTGAAACACCGGTGCTTGTCGATCGCTATGGCCTCTGGCTAATGCCTTAGCTGGGGCGGTTTTCTCTGGGCGGCGCCGATGTTACCTCGTGCATCGTTTCGGCGGAACTGCTCCACCACAGATCAACGGGCACATCAGGCGTCATCCCCGTTCAGGGGCGGCCCGAATGCAGTCTGGCCGCCAAACGATGTGCTCGCGATCATCTAGCCGAAGAATCGCGGAGCAGCAGGCGCGACCCGACCTCCACGATAGCCCTGATAGCGGGAAGCAGTTCCTGCCCCAACGGTGTCAGCCCATACTCCACGGTCGGTGGCGAGGTCGCCATCACGTTGCGACTGAGGACGCCGCGCTCCTCGAGATCCCGCAGTCTGCTGGTCAGTACCTTCGCCGAAACGGCTGGGGTATCGCGGCGGAGCTCCGAAAACCGACGCGGGCCTTCGCTCAGGGACCAGAGCACCTCGGGTGTCCAGCAGCCGCCAAGCAGCGCCATGCATCTCGACATGGGGCAGCCGGGGGGAGCCTTCACCTTCTTTCGCGCCTTGAGAACCATCGCGCACCCTTCGAGGAGTTTCCAGTTGGTTACCGGAAAATGGCGGTAACCGCAAGATACGTGGTTTCCAATGGTAACGAGAGCCGCTATTCGAAGGTTCTCCAATCACACAACCACGAAATGGACTGAACCATGTACGCAATAACTGGAGCAACGGGACAGCTTGGCCGCCTCGTGATCGAGGCACTGCTGAAGACCATGCCCGCCGACCGGATCGTCGCGGCGGTTCGCAATCCGGAAAAGGCCAGCGATCTGGCGGAGGGCGGTGTGATCGTAAGGGAGGCGGACTACGACCGTCCCGACACGCTCGCCCCGGCCTTCGCCGGCGTCCAGAAACTGCTGATTTCCTCGACCGACGTCAGCGGCCGCCTGCCGAAGCATCGCGCGGTGATCGAGGCAGCCCAACGGGCCCGGGTTTCGCTGATCGCTTACACCAGCATGCTGCACGCCGACACGTCTCCCGCAACGCTCGCAATCGAGCATCGCCAGACGGAGGAGGTCATCGCGGCCTCGGGCCTTCCTGCCGCCATCCTGCGCAATGGCTGGTACACCGAGAACCATCTGTTGGCGCTTCCGGCGGCTCTCGAGCATGGCGCCTTCGTCGGTGCCGCCAAAGACGGGCGCTTCTCGTCCGCGGCGCGGCGGGACTATGCCGAGGCCGCAGCCGTGGTGCTGACCACCGACGATCGGGCGGGGAGGACGTACGAACTCGCCGCGGACCAGGCCTTTGCGCTCGTCAACCTTGCGGCGGAGATCTCGCGGCAGTCGGGCAAGGCTATTGCCTACAACGATCTTTCCCAAGCCGCTTATCAGAATGTGTTGACGGGGGCGGGGCTGCCGGCCGACTTCGCCGCGCTTCTGGCCGATACCGACGCCGCAGCCTCACGCGGAGCGTTGTTCGATGACGGAGACACCCTGGGGCGACTGATCGGTCGCCCGACCACCTCGATGCAAAGTCTCGTCGCGGCCGCATTGCGCGGTTAAAGCCGGGGCTCAGAACTCGACGTGCATAGCGCCGCCGGTCGAAAGCGGATACGGGTCTTTCCGCAACGGGACTAATCAGCTTATCGATTTTCTCGGCCGGAATTGAGCTCTCCTTTCGTGGCGCCGAGGCGGTTAAGCAGATTGAGCGTGATCCTGCCGACATCGTTCATGGCGCCTACGGCTGGCAGAGCGCCGCACCAGGCGACCGAGCTTGCCGAAAAGATCAAGCCGCCTGCTGCGAGATTTCGCAGGGTCATTTCGGCGCAGCGGCGGGCGATGCGTTGCGTATCCCCGCCTTCGTACCAGCGCGTCGGATCCTGGTAGAAGCTGTCGGGAAATCCCGTCGCACGCGCGATCACGACGGTGTCGGCGGAAGTGCCGAGGGCTGGATCCATCGCATCCACTTCGTAGCCCGCGGCACCACCCAGCACCATGCCGTCGGTGCCAAAGATCGCATTTTTAACGCCTTCGAACAGCCATGCGCATCCTGCTTCACGGCTTTCGTCAGTGCGCGTGAAGGGGCGCGCACCTTCGAAGCCCATCAGTGAGATCGCGCCGCCGATCAGCGAGAATTCGCCTCGGCCGCGGGAGCGGAGATAGCCGCCGGGTTCGTTGGTGATCGACAGCGCCTGTTCGGCGACCGGGCCGTCCCAGGTTCGGCCGGCCTCCAGCGGCGAGCGCCGCAGCTCCATCAGATCGTTCTTGAAAGCCACAGTGGCAGCAAAGCCGTTTCCGCCGAGATAGGCGATGCTGCCGCCTTCGGCCACAAACTGCCGCAGCGCCTGCTCCATCTCGATCGACATATATTCGGGGTGACTGCCGGTGACGACGGCTTGATGTCGACGCAAACCGTCTATGCCGCATTCGTGCAAATCGTGATCGGTCATGACGTCAAACACGATTCCATTTTCGTGGCAGAATCGGAGGAAGTGCAGATCGACCGGCAAATTATGTGGGCAGCCGCAGAGCGGATAATCGTAATCGTCCCTGAGCGTCACTTTCGGCTTTTTGTAGGAGCAGATGGAAACGCCGCTGAGGTCGGAGTGGTAGTCGTAAAGAGATTTCAGATTGTTGGCGATCGCGAAGCGATGTCCCCGGTCGTCGCCTTTCCATTCATAAAGATGATCTGGGAGATATTCGTCCGCATAAGCGAGATAGGTGGCCGTCGGCACGAGATACAACAGCGGCGACGAAACCTGTGAAGAGGTGACGAAGAACACCACGCGTTCGTAGCCACCCTCCCATTCGACCTGGAACGCGTAGACGCCTGGGCGTGCGTTTTCAGGGATCGTCACGCGGTGCGAGGCCGGCCACTCAAGCGGGCCGATGTCGTCGTCGTGGCAATGGATGGCGTCGTAGTGCGACGGCACGAAACGAGGCTCGAAGCTCGATCCGTCCCAGCGTGCCGAAGTCATGCAGAAGGCGGGCTGATTGGTCACATCGAGGAGCAGCGGATCTGCTCCGCTCGACGACAGTATCGGCTGCGTTGGTAACAGCGTCGGGAAATCCCAGGCAATGGTCCCCTGTGGAGTATCGAGCCGGATCGCGGCAAATTTCGCGTTGAGGGTAGGTTCGTGGTTGGTGGCACTTGCGCCGAAATGGACGCCCTGCGCCTGGAGGTTCCGTGCAGGGCTGCCAAAACCTTCATGCAGTTCGTAAGGCGCGAGAAGATCATGCGATTTGATGCGCAGGCGCAACTGCTCCTGCCGCAGACCCAACTCGACAGTGAGCCACACACCATTTCGCGCCTTCCTCTCGACAAAGACTTCGTCGCCGATTTCCAGGACAAATGCGCCGTCGCGGAGGCGCAGCCCGAGCACGCCTGCTTCCAGGATCGTGCGCGCACCCTCGTTGCGCGTGAGGAACAGCTCAAAACGAATGCCGTGGACGGCTTGTACTTTGGCCAGTTCGCCGGCTCGCACGAACAGGAACGACCCGTGATCGAAATGCCGATGCCGTGGTTCAGCTATCGTTTCGATCGACCAGGCGAGAAATTCCGGAGCCGGCTTGTCGAGCCGGCAAATTCGTGTGGCCTTTATCGGCCGATCGCATGACAGGCTGAGGTTGATCCGCTGGCCTGCTTTGGCACTCCAGGGGGTGGTATAACCAACCACCCTCATCGCGTCGTGGTCTACTGCGCGCTTCATCTATCGCTCCCGACGAACTCTACACGGGCCGGGGCGAACCGCGTAGACCGTCCGATCTCGGCCAAATACGCTGCCGCTCTGACAAGCAAAGGCCTGCATGGAGCACTACCGAAATGATGTACATGCTTGTATAGATAAGCTGCATTCGGATAGTCTCGATGCGATCGGTCCAGGCGCGACATTACCAAGGAGGACGACATGCGCAACGCATCTCTCTTCGATCTGTCGGGCAGGAAGGCGCTTGTAACCGGCGCAAGCCGCGGTATCGGGCGCAGCATCGCCGAGGCGCTCAGCGCGGCCGGCGCCGACGTCGCGGTCACAGCGCGCAGCGTGGCCTCGCTCGAGGAGACGATGGCCGCAATCCGCACTGCCGGCGGGGTCGCGCATGCCGTCGCCCTGGACGTCACCGATGTCGACCGGTGCCGGGCGGCGACAGCCGAGGCCGGCAGCCTGCTCGGAGGTCTCGATATTCTCGTCAACAATGCAGGTACGGAAGAGGTCCGGCCCTCGCTCGACGTCGATGAGGCGCTGTGGGACAGGATTGTCGATACGAATCTCAAAGGCGCGTTCTTCTGCGCCCAAGCCGCCGCGCGGCAGATGAGAGACGCCGGACGGCCCGGCGTCATTATCAATCTCTGCTCGCTGACCTCCGAGGTCGGGGTTCCCACAGCGGCGCCGTACGGCTCGTCGAAATCAGGCCTCCTCGGCATGACGCGGGCGCTTGCAGCGGAGTGGGCCGATCTCGGGATCCGGGTCAACGCCATTGCACCTGGCTATTTCAGGACAGCGATGACAGACGTGTTCTACAGCAACGAGGCATGGCACCAATCGATGCTCGCCAAGATTCCGCAGCGCCGTTTTGGTGATCTCTCGGACCTGCACGGAATCGCGGTGTTCCTCGCTTCGGATGCGGCAGCCTACATAACCGGCCAATCCATTCCCGTTGATGGAGGCTTTCTCGCATCGATTTGAAGGCTTCAGGGACCGGAGATGTGTCCCAGAAGTGATCGACAAGCGTTAATCGTAATTGCGTCCCAAGAAAAGGAGCCGCCATGGCTGACGTCAGCTTCCACCGCCTGTCATCCCTCAGTGTCGATCAGCGGGCCAGTTTACTGAAACGCGCCGAAGGAGATCTGTCTTCCTTCATCGAAAAGGTCCGTCCAATCATCCAGGCCGTCAAGGATGAGGGTGACGCAGCCTTGCTCCGGTTTGCACGCGAGCTCGACAAAGCCGATGTTGCCGACGGTGGACTGAAAGTTTCGGAAGCGGAGTTCGACGCGGCATTCGACAAGGTCGACAAAGATGTCGTGGAGAGTATCCGGTTCGGCATCGAGAACATAAGGCATTTCCACGAGGAGCAGCGCCCGGAAACGATGTGGCTCAAGGAAGTCCGGCCGGGCGCCTATGCCGGTGACCGATACACGCCGATCGCTTCGGTTGCGCTGTATGTTCCGCGCGGCAAAGGCGCCTTCCCTTCGGTGACGATGATGACGTCTGTTCCCGCGGTGATTGCCGGGGTTCCCCAGATCGCGATCGTGACGCCTGCGACTTCGGATGGTTCCGTCGACGCGGCAACGCTGGTTGCTGCCCGCCTCGCCGGCGTGGAGACCGTGTATAAGTGCGGCGGCGCCCATGCGGTCGCCGCTGTCGCCTATGGAACGGAGACTGTGAAGCCTGCCGTCAAGATCGTCGGGCCGGGGAGCCCCTGGGTGGTGGCGGCAAAGAGCGTGTTGTCCCCGATCATCAACACAGGTCTCCCGGCCGGTCCGTCCGAAGCGATCATCTTCGCCGATGACAGCGTCGACGGCGGCCTGGCTGCTCTTGACCTGTTGATCGAGGCCGAGCACGGGCCGGATTCCTCGGCCTATCTGGTGACGCACAGCCGCAAGGTCGCCGACGCCGCGTTGATTGCGATACCGGAACACTGGTCCCGGATGAGCGAACAGCGTGTGGAGTTCTCACGCGCGGTGCTGACTGGAAAGCGCGGCGGCATCGTGCTGACTGAGTCGCTGGAGGACAGCTACCGCTTCATAAACGACTATGCGCCGGAGCACCTCGAGATTCTGTCAACGGAGCCATTTGCGCATCTCGGACATATCACAGAAGCCGCCGAGATCCTCATGGGACCGCATACGCCGGTGACCCTCGCCAACTTCGTCCTGGGACCCAATGCGGTGCTGCCGACCAGCCGGTGGGCGCGAACCTTCGGACCACTTTCCGTGACCGATTTCGTCAAGAGATCGTCGGTCGGCTATGTGACCTCGGCGGCCTATCCGGAACTCGCCCTGCATGCCCGCAGGCTCGCCCGCTACGAAGGATTCAGCTCGCATGAGAACGCGGTTTCGGAGATCCGCGATCGCTATCTCGCAGGCTGAGCTGAAACGATGACGATGAGGGCGGCGCGACTCCATGGACCCGGCGACTTGCGCGTCGAGGATATCGCCGCGCCAGGCGCTCCCGAGCCAGGCTGGGTGAAGCTGAGGGTCGATGCCGCAGGTATCTGCGGTTCCGATCTCCACAACTTCCGCACGGGCCAGTGGATAAGCCGGTCGCCTTCAACGGCAGGCCATGAGCTGACAGGCACGGTGATCGCCATCGGCGACGGCGTGGACACTGTCGCCGTTGGCGACCGAGTGGTCGCCGATTCCCGTTTCTGGTGTGGAGAGTGCGCGCAATGCCATGCAGGCAGGCGGCATCTTTGCACGTCGCTGGGCTTCGTCGGAGAGATATGCGACGGCGGATTTGCCGAACAGGCTGTGCTGCCCGCACGCCTCCTGCACATCATCGATGCCGTGCTTGATGAACGGGTCGCGGCGATGGCCGAGCCGCTGGCTGTAGCGTTGCACGCAGTGCGGCGTCTGCCGAAAACGGCCGGCTCCGTTCTTGTCGTCGGCTGCGGGACTATCGGCGGGCTTGTCGCACTGCTGCTTTCCCGGACATTCGCAGGTACCGTGCTCGTTGCCGATCGCAATAAGGGCCGCTGCGCTCGGGTCGCGCGGGTGACCGGCGCCAGCATCGTCGATTTGAACCGGGACGCCATTGCCGCTGCCACCGCGGATGCCCCCTTGCTCGCTGCCGTCGAAGCGACCGGCAGCATCGCAGCACTCAGCCAGTTGCTTGGAGTTCTCGATGCCGGCGGCACCGTTGCGATGGTCGGCATCTTCCATGGGCGTCTCGATATCGATCCCAACATCCTGGTCGAGCGCGAAATCGCATTGCTGGGATGCCACGCCTTTGCCGATGAGCTTCCCGATGCCATCCGGATGCTCGGCGAGTTGACCGAGCCCATGGTCGAACTGGTCGACCGCGAGATTGGCCTGGATGATGTTCCCGCAGCCTATGAGCGTCTGTTGGCGGGGCAGGGCGATGGCTTGAAAACAATCATCCGCATGCGGTCTGCCGGGCGCGTGTGATTTCCGAACGTCGCCCGAAAGGATTTTTGAAATGATCACTTTGCCCGACACTGCCAGCCCTCTTTACGAGAAGGTCAAGGACTACATCCTAACGAACATCGGTAAGGGGCGATGGAGCAAGGACCGGAAGCTGCCGTCCGAAAATGAATTCGTGGCGACACTCGGCGTGTCTCGGATGACGGTCCATCGTGCCTTGCGGGAGTTGACCTCTGCGGGTTTTTTGATCCGGCTCCAGGGCGTCGGCACATTCATCGCGCCACCTCGACCGCAATCCGCATTGATCGAGATCAACAACATCGCGGCGGAAATTGCCTCGCGTGGAAACAGGCATCGTTCCAAGATTGTCGTCCTCGAAAAGATCACGCCGACAAAGGAGCTCGCGCTTTCCTTCGAGTTCGCAAAGCGCCCGTCGGTCTATCATTCCATCGTCGTCAACTTCGAGAACGACTTGCCCGTGCAACTGGAAGAGCGCTTCGTCAATCCGAGCCTGATACCCGACTATGACAAGCAGGACTTTTCCAAGACAGCGACCTACGACTATCTCATGCAGAAAACCCCGGTGACGGAGGTCGAGCACATCATCTCGGCGACCCCGGCCGATGCCGAAACGGCGCGGCATCTGGGCATCGATGTCGGCAGCTGCTGCCTGTTTCTGCATCGCCGGACATGGACCGGCGCCGTCGTTGCCACGATCAGCAAGCTGACTTACGTTGGCAGCCGCTACTCGCTTGGCAGTCGGTATTCTCCGTCCAAAAAAAACTGATCGCAGTGAAGCGATTCAGAGTTGGAAGGAGAGGTCTGACTTGTATATGCATGTATGTATTAGCCTTGACATCCGCTGTTGCTGACGTTGAAGTGTCGTCGCACTCTCGTTGAACGGACAGCTAAGATGCCGGGGCACGGTGCCGCAAGAGCATAAGCCCGGATTTTCACCAGGCCGGATGTTTGGTTCAAAAAAGCGGCCTGATCATCAAGGGGAACAAAATGATGCGTAACCTAGCAGAACAATTTCGGGCACTCGTTATGGCTGCTGCCGTCGGGTTTGCCCCGGCGGCCTACGCGGCCGACACGACAATTCCGGGGACGCCTGAGGCAGGAACATTCAAGATCGGCATCGAGCCATGGCTTGGCTATGGCCAGTGGCACGTCGCCGAGGCCAAGGGCCTGTTCAAGGCAAGCGGCCTGTCCGACGTGCAGATCGTGAACTTCGCCGAGGATAAGGACATCAACGCCGCCCTGGCGAGCGGCCAGCTCGATGCCGCCAATATCGCGACCCACACGGCTATGGGAATGGTTGCGGCCGGCCTGCCGGTGAAGATCGTGCTTCTGCTCGACGTCAGCATGACGGCGGACGCCATGATCGCCGGCAAGGACATCGCCTCCGTCGCCGACCTTAAGGGCAAGCAGGTCGCTTTCGAGGAAGGCACGACGAGCGACATCCTGCTCAAATACGCGCTCGCCAAGAACGGCATGTCCATCGCCGATGTCCAGCCGGTTCCAATGCCGGCGGCGGATGCCGGCAGCGCGTTGATCGCTGGCCAGGTCCCGGTCGCGGTTACCTATGAGCCTTATCTCACCGCGGCCAGGGCACAGAACAAGGACATCAAGCTGCTCTTCACCGCGGGCGAAGATCCCGGCCTGATCAGTGACGTGTTCGTGGTGCGCGATGAGGTGATCAAGTCGCGTCCCGGCCAGGTGCTTGCCATGATCGAGACCTGGGATGCGGCCCTGAAGGCCTACAATGCCGACACGCCCGACGGCCGGGCGATCATCTCCAAGGCGGTCGGTTCGAGCGTCGAAGACCTCAACACCGCCTTTGATGGCGTGCGTTACTATAGTCTCGCCGAGAACAAGGATGCGCTGACGGGCGAATTCTCCACCAAGATATTCACCGATGTCGAAGCGGCCGCCAAGAACGCCGGACTGCTTCAGGCGGACGTAACGCCGGAGCAGATGATCGACCCGTCATTCGTCAAGGCCGCGAAATGACGAGGGCCGGCTCGCGGTGGTGACGCAAATGTCCGAGCAGCGTGCGACCAAGCCAAGCCCGTCTCACGCAGCGCCGGGGCCGGTGATCAAACAGCCGACACGCCGTGGGGGGGGGGGGGGGGGGGGGGGGCCCCCCCCCCCCCCGCCCGCCGCGGGGGGGGGGGGGGGGGGGGGGTGAAAAAAACAAAAAAAAAACAACCAACCAAAACAACCAAAAAAACA